>NZ_JAWOWF010000038.1:0-51754 GCF_033340295.1 Vibrio sp. 1401 | reverse complement strand
AGCGTTCAATCTGAGCCATGATCAAACTCTTCAATTTAAGATTTTGTTCGGCTCAATGAATACTGAACATTACATAACGTAATGTTTGAATTGACTGTGCTGAATCCGAAGATTCAATGGTCACTTCGTTTCATTGAAACCTAATTTTATACCGAGGTATCTAATTGGATTATCATCAACGAGTGCCCACACAGATTGATAGGTCTATATTGTTAAAGAGCAACTCTTCTTTGTGATTGACATCACTTGGGAAGAGGCGGCCATTCTAGCGAGATAATTTATTGTGTCAAACACTTTCTTCAAATTATTTCGTTTTTCTTTTCAGCCTTATCAACTTCGCTTAACCCCTTGTGAGGCCTTGCCCTGTCGACGAGGAGGCATTATAGAGATCGCGCTCACATTGGCAAGTGTTATTTTTCAAAAATTGCAAAAACAATGGTTAAACGATGAGTTTTCGATCAAACCTTTATTTATTCAACTTTACCCCAAACTCTCACACAACTTATCCACAGAATTGTTCTTTGAGACGTGTTTTTCAAGTACCATAAATAAAGAAAGCTGCTTTATTGCAGCTATCTTTATTAAACTTAACCTAAACTCTATTTAAAGAGCATTATGGCTATATGCCAGACCCATCTTGTTCAGAGCCATCATCTTCGTGTAGGCCACATTCTCGCTTTAAGCCAAAGAATCGAGTTTCTTCCTCTGACATTCCCGGCTCCCATTTACGAGTAGTATGTGTATCACCAACTGAAAGGTAACCTTCATCCCACAATGGGTGGTATTTAAGGCCGTGTTGTTCTAAGTAGTAATGAACGTCTTTATTAGTCCAATCAATTACTGGTAGAAATTTAAACACACCGTTCTGAATTGATAGAATCGGTAAACCTGCACGAGATTTACTTTGCTCTCGACGCAGTCCAGAGAACCACGTTCCAACATTAAGCTCTTTTAACGCTCGACGCATCGGCTCAACTTTATTGAGCTTGTTGTATTTTTCAATTCCCTCTACGCCTTGCTCCCATAATTTTCCATATCGAGCTTCTTGCCAATTCGCACTTTCCTTGGCTCGATAAACTTTTAAATTTAGGTTGAGAGCATCTGTCAGCTCATCGATAAATCGGTACGTCTCAGCAAACAGGTAACCAGTATCGGTTAGAATGACGGGGATGTCCGCTTTGGCGCGAGTAACTAAATGAAGCATAACCGCGGCTTGAATACCAAAACTAGAAGAAACCGCGAACTCGCCTTCTAGATTATCTAAAGCCCACGCTACTCTCTCTTGTGCTGAAAGCTTTTCGAGCTCGACATTAATTTGAGCAAGACGGAGGATTTGCTCCGTCTTTGTTAATGTCAGTAACTCTGTGAGCTCCAGCTTGGATGCTACAGAATCAAGCATGAAAGTCCCTCTTTGATACGAGCACTTCTTGGATAATGCCAGCACGAATAGTGAAATCGCCAAAGGCTTCGCCTTCTTCACGCTCTTTCGACCATCGAGCCACCAGCAGATCAATCTCTTCTAAGATTTGCTTATCCGTGATGTTCTCTTTATACATTTTTGGTACTCGAGTACCGGCACGGTTACCACCTAGGTGCAAGTTGTAACGACCCGGCGCTTTGCCAACTAGACCAATTTCAGCCAACATTGCGCGACCACAACCATTTGGACACCCAGTTACACGCAAAATGATGTTGTCATTTTCTGGTAGGTTGTGCTTATCCAGAATCCCCTCAACATCAGTAACAAACTGAGGAAGGAAACGTTCAGCTTCTGCCATCGCTAGCGGACAAGTTGGAAAAGCAACACAAGCCATTGAGTTCTTACGCTGTTCACTTACGCCGTCGTCCATTAAGCCATGTTCACGAGCGATCTTTTCAATCTTCGCTTTTTCGTTTTTAGGTACACCCGCAACAATTAGGTTTTGGTTTGCTGTCATGCGGAAATCGCCTTTGTGGATTTTGGCAATTTCAGCAACACCCGTCTTAAGTGGTTTACCTGGAAAGTCTAATAAGCGACCATTTTCGATGAAAAGCGCTAAATGATATTTACCATCAATTCCTTCTACCCAGCCAATACGGTCACCACGTTCTGTGAATTCATATGGACGGCTTTGCTCAAACTTAACACCAGCACGTTTCTCGACTTCCGCTTTAAAGACATCGCTACCTACACGATCCAATGTGTATTTGGTTTTTGCGTTCTTACGGTTTGAACGGTTACCCCAGTCGCGCTGAGTTGTTACTACAGCTGCGGCAACATCAAGTGTCTTGTCCAGCGGAATAAAGCCAAAGTCGTCAGCGCGGCGCGGATAAGTTGATGTATCGCCATGCGTCATCGCTAAGCCGCCGCCGACCAGGACGTTAAAGCCTACCAGCTTACCGTTATCTGCAATCGCTACGAAGTTGAGATCGTTAGCGTGTACATCTACGTCATTTTGCGGTGGGATAACCACTGTAGTTTTAAACTTACGTGGTAAGTAGTTCTTGCCTAGAATCGGTTCGTCTTCTTCCGTGCTTTCTACTTTTTCACCGTCTAGCCAAATCTCTGCATAAGCGCGCGTCTTTGGTAATAGATGCTCACTGATCTTCTTCGCCCATTCGTAAGCTTCTTGGTGTAACTCTGACTCCACTGGGTTAGTGGTACACAACACGTTACGGTTTACATCACCCGCGGTTGCAATCGAATCAATGCCAATACTGTTGAGCGTTTGATGCATCAACTTAATATTCGGTTTTAATACCCCATGAAACTGGAACGTTTGGCGAGTCGTCAGACGAATACTTCCATATAAAGAGTGCTCCGTTGCGAACTTGTCGATCGCTAACCATTGCGTTGGCGTGATGATGCCTCCAGGCATACGAGCACGAAGCATCACATTATGTAATGGTTCCAGTTTTTGCTTTGTGCGTTCATTACGGATATCACGATCGTCTTGTTGATACATACCGTGGAAACGAATTAACTGGAAGTTGTCGGCAGTAAAGCCACCTGTAATAGGGTCCTGTAAATCTTGCTCAATAGTGCCACGTAATAAGTTGCTTTCTCGCTTCAGGCGCTCGTTATCAGATAGCGGCCCTAACTCTTCACCTAATACAACCTGCTTATTATTGTCCGTAGAAAAAGTCATTAGTAAACATCCCTCTGATAACGTTTCGCTTTACGTAGGTCATTAATAAATTGTTCTGCATCGTCACGCGGCATCTTGCCTTCTTGTTCAGCAACGATAACCAATGCGTCGTGCACATCTTTTGCCATACGCGTTGCATCACCGCAGACATAGATATAAGCGCCTTCTTGGATCCACTGCCACACTTGAGCTGCGTTTTCTAAGATGCGATGTTGTACGTAAACCTTTTCTACTTGGTCACGACTAAAGGCAACATCCAATCGGCTTAGTACTCCTGACTTGAGATACTTTTGCCATTCCACTTGGTACAAGAAGTCTTGAGTGAACGTGCGATCACCAAAGAACAACCAGTTTTTGCCTTCAGCATCGCGGTTTTCACGTTCCTGAATAAAGCTACGGAATGGTGCGATCCCTGTGCCAGGACCAACCATGATAATTGGAGTACTATCATCTTCCGGCAGTTTAAAGTTGTTGTTATGCTCAACAAATACTTTAACTTCATCTCCCTCTTCGAGACGCTGAGCTAAGAAACTAGACGCACCACCATATCGTTTTTCGTCGTTTTGTTCGTACTCAACCAAAGCAACCGTTAGGTGTACTTCTTCATCGACCTCTTCTTGGCTTGATGCAATAGAGTAAAGGCGTGGAGTAAGACGACGAAGCAAACCAATCAACTCATCTGCGGTTAACTTGGTTTTCTTTTCTGCCAGTACATCAACGATTTGAGTATTTGCAGAGTACTCGCGAAGCTTATCTTTATCTTCAACTAACTTTTGTAGCTTCTTGCTACCGGATAACTCGGCAAACTTTGTGATGAGCTGCGGGTTAGATGTTGTGATTTCATATTTACTCACGAGAGCACTGTGGATTGACAAGCTTTCACCATCAACGTCAACAGTCTCAACCCCAGACAAACCGACCTTACCAAGAATGGCATTTGCAAGTTCCGAGCTATTTTCAAACCACACACCTAGTGCATCACCTGGCTGATACGTTAAGCCCGAGCCTTCTAAGTCGATTTCTATATGACGAACGTCTTTTCCAGAGTCACGGCCCGTGATTTTTTGACTGGTCAGTAACGTCGCAGTGTACGGATTTTGTTTATTGTAAGGAGAGTGCGCAGTCGCAGCTTGACCCACAGGAAGTTGAACCACATCCGCTTCAGAGCCAGAAGAAAGTGTATCTTTTACCTTGTCTAACGCATTCTTACGCCATTCAGTTGCGGGGGCTTCATAATCCACATCGCAATCAAGACGCTCGATAAATGGAGTCGCGCCTAGCTTTGATAGGTAAGTGTCGAAGTCTTTACCGGTCTGACAGAAGAACTCGTAGCTAGAATCTCCCAATGCAATAACACCATATTGCAGGTTTGGCAGCTTAGGAGCCTTCTTCGATTGCAAAAACTCATGTAGCTCAATGGCATTGTCTGGCGCTTCGCCTTCGCCGTTAGTCGATGCCACAATAATGACATGCGTTTCTTTGGCTAAGTTTTTACCTTTGTAATCGCTTGCATCAAAAAGTTCGACTGCAATTCCTTCTGCTTTTGCTTCCTGTTCCAGAGCTTCAGCAACACCTTTAGCATTGCCCGTTTGGGAAGCAAAAATAATACTCAACTTACCTGCTGGCTTCGCTGATACGGCTGCCGTTGCTTGTGCAATTGGCGTTACCGCTGTGTTTGGTTGATTTTGAGCTAATCCCCAAAAATACCCACTGACCCAAGCAAGTTGCTGTGAAGACAACTCAGAGACAGTTTGTTGGAGTGAGCTAATTTGTTGGTCATTCAGAGGGCTTGCGATTGGAGGATTTCCTCCTTGCCCATTATTATCTTCAGACACATTCTTGTGAGAATACTCATTCTTTTGAAAAGACATTATCACGACATCCCTATTCATTGCGTGACGATAGAGTACCCACTCTCCTTAATAACAAGAAAGAATAGAAGTGAATGTTTTATAACTTTTTGGAAGTAAGAACGGCTTACTTTTTGCTCATCGATCTTCAATGCGGACTTGTTGAAAGCCTACTGCCATTGCCGATTTTGACGCAGTATCCAAATCTTCATAAAGACATTCTTCGCCGTGACTGTCCGTTAGAAAAACAAAACCACCGCGCGCATGTCTGAACTCTACAACCCAACCACCCTCTTGGATTGCAGGCTCAATAATCGCTTCGATAAGCTGATTTTCACGGAATAGATGTCTTAGTTCATTTATTGTCATCGCTATCCCTGTTTTAACTTTCACATTGCTCCTAGGTAAGCATGGTCTAAGTCAGCCAAATAGGGAGAAATTTCGATTAGATATAATGAAGTGATATAAAAAAACGCCGCTTATAAAGCGACGTTTTAAGTAAATCGAATATCTAACATGGCTGAGTTTAGAACGCGTATTCCGCACTCACAAAGAAGCCGTTAGCAAAAATAAACTCTTTCCCTAGATCCGACATGAATTTATCGGACTCTAAATCAATCACACGGTAACCTCCACGAAAAGCCAGTCGAGCTTTTTCGAGCGGTACATTGTATTGAACACCTGCCATGAAATCGGTGCTTTTGATACCTTTGTTGTCACCAAAGTTTATCTCACCAATCACATCAAAGTTTGTATCCGGAACTTGAATTTCTGCGTAACCATACCAAGCCCAAATCAGCTCATCAAATTCTTCTACACGCCTGCTTGAGCCAGCATCAATGTATTTAGTGTCACTTAAATTACTAAACGTGAGACCCGCATCAAAGTGCAATAAATCATGCTCTAGAACGTGGTAATACAAGGTTAAATCGAGCTTATCGAACCCCATGTAATCCGCATCAACACTTGAGTAACGAAGGCGCGCATTAGGGACGTATTTAACATCATGTTCAATCGCCGCGTAAAAAGTGCCTGCGGTACTGCTATCTCGTCTCACTTCATTAACTTTAGTGTCGGCAGCCCATACCTCTGCGCCGACTTTTGTCGATACAGAGTACTCTGCAAAAACAGGAAAAGATACTGCCAACGATAATGCCGTTAAAGCGATGTTCGCTTTATTTGTCATGTAGTATTTACTCCGAGATAGCTGATATTCACGTAGAGGACGTGAGAGGAAATATACCATATTCTCACGCCTCTCCATCAACTAAATGATGTTACTCATTATTTATAGCGGGGCTGAGCGACGTAATTCTTGAAGAACCAAATACCCAATGCAATCACGATTAACCATGGTAATAGTTTAAGTACCGCTCCAACCATTCCCAGTAAAAACATCACAACTAACGCAATACCAGTTGCTGCGAATACGGTCATCATTGTGATACCCGTAACCAACAAGGTCGCCGCAAAGACTAAAATAAAGATTAGCTCCAACATAATCACTTCTCCATTTGTTTTCAATAAACAGAGCAGTTTCCATACCAACTTACAGAAACGAAGTTAAGATTATGATTTTTAATAAAAAAACAAAGCCAGAGGCATTTCTGCACTCTGGCTTTATCATTCTTTAGTTGGTAATTTTAGCCATTCACTGGCGAATTTTACACATTCAATTCTTTTGGAATCTTAGCTAGCGCGTCTTGCAATACTTCTAGACCAGAACCTGGTTTGTGCGCATTTTCACTGATATGACGACGCCATTGACGAGCACCGGGCATGCTTTGGAACAAACCTAACATGTGGCGGGTAATATGACCAAGGTACGCACCTTTCGCTAATTGCGCTTCAATGTATGGATACATCTCTTCAACAATTTCGCTGCGTTTCTTCACTGGAGCATTAGAGCCAAACAACTCTTGATCTACCGATGCCAGTAAATATGGGCTTTGGTATGCTTCACGACCAATCATCACACCGTCAAGATGCTGAAGATGTGCTTTTGCTTCTTCTAATGATTTCACGCCACCGTTAATCGCAATCGTTAGGTGTGAGAAGTCTTGCTTCAATTGGTAAGCGCGTGGGTAATCCAATGGTGGGATCTCACGGTTTTCTTTTGGGCTTAGACCACTTAACCATGCTTTACGTGCGTGGATAGTGAACTGCTCACAGCCACCCTTTTCTGAAACAATAGAAACGAAATCCGTTAGGAATTCGTAAGAGTCTTGATCATCAATACCAATGCGAGTCTTGACTGTTACAGGGATATCGACCACGTCTTTCATTGCTGCGACACAATCCGCAACTAACTGCGGTTCAGCCATTAGGCAAGCACCAAATCGACCGTTTTGTACGCGGTCAGATGGACACCCCACATTTAGGTTAATCTCATCGTAGCCACGCTCTTGCGCTAGCTTGGCACACGTAGCCAAATCTGCTGGGTTTGAACCACCAAGTTGAAGGGCTAACGGATGCTCTTCTTCGTTATAAGCCAGGAAATCTCCTTTTCCATGAATGATCGCACCTGTCGTCACCATTTCAGTGTACAACAGGGTTTCTTTGGTCATTAAGCGATGGAAGTAGCGACAATGACGATCAGTCCAATCTAACATTGGTGCTACGGAGAGCCTGCAAGAATGAGTCATGATATAAACACCCGTTTTTATGTTGCCAAGGTCGAGCGCAGCAGTACGCTCAAAAAATAAGTCGGGTATTGTATACCCAAGCACCTCTGGGTGCTAGTTTCAGCGAGAATGATTTGGTTGGCTGACTAGCCAAGTGCTTAGGAATACGCAGAAGTAATACGAATCTGTCATTCGTTGATTCATTCTGTGATGATTATTCCGCCTTCACACCACCACCGACTTGCTTTAATTCATGATTTTCGTTTTGATAGTGGGTAAAATGAAGCATTTCTAAACGAACTTCGTATAGAAATGATTTATCATAGAGCACGTCCGATAGTTATGGTGAAAGGTTTGAACCCAACAATCATTGAACAAATTGAAAGTATCTGCGCAGAGCGTGGAGTACGACTGACTCCGCAACGCCGACGCGTATTTGAACTCATTTGTTCTAATCGCCGCGCCTCAAGTGCGTATGAGCTATTGGAGCAACTAAAAGAGAGTGAGCCTCAGGCTAAGCCGCCCACTGTTTATCGAGCATTAGATTTTCTCCTAGAGCAAGGCTTCATCCACCGAGTGGAATCGACAAATAGCTTTATTACTTGTTGTTCTTTCAATACTCAGCAGCACTTTTTCCAATTACTAATTTGCGATAAATGTGGTGATGTCGTTGAACTCGAAGATGAGACGCTGATATCCTTGTTAGCCGAAAACGCCGAGAAGCATGGATTCAAACTGACCAACCAAGTTATTGAAACTCATGGTGAATGCCAGGCCTGTTCCTCCGAGACGAAAGAAAAAGTATAGAAGAACGTTATGCGCGCTGAATTTGTAAACCCGTTTTTAGCTTCTTTAATGAACGTGCTAAAAACTATGGCTTCTCTTGAGCTGAAGCCACAAAAACCGCGAATCAAAAAAGATGAGATCGCACGAGGTGACGTTTCTGGTCTGATTGGTATGGTAGGCCCACAAACTCGTGGTTCAATGTCGATCACCTTTGATGAAGCACTCGCCCTAGAAATCATGCAGAACATGCTTGGTGAACGTCCAAATGGGCTCAATGAAGAAGTGACCGATATGGTGGGTGAGATCACCAACATGGTTACTGGTGGTGCGAAACGCATTCTGGCGGAAAGTGGTTTTGACTTTGATATGGCAACACCGGTTGTGGTTTCGGGCCGAGGTCATACGATTCGCCACAAGTGTGAAGGCTCAATTATTATCATGCCTTTCTCTTCCCAATGGGGAAATGCCTTTATCGAAATTTGCTTCGAATAAAAGAGAAAAAATAGGTTGGCACTGGCCAACCTATTTTGTTTTTGCCTCAGGCAATAAAAAGGTCAGCATTTGCTGACCTTTTCTTTATCTATTCAAACATTAAGCTTTGAACGCTTTAAATGCGTTGATTAGACCATTTGTTGAGCTGTCATGCGAGCTGATTTGAGACTCGTCTGCAAGCTCAGGTAGGATTTGGTTAGCCAGTTGTTTACCTAGCTCCACGCCCCACTGGTCAAAGCTGAAGATATTCCAGATAACACCTTGTACGAAAATTTTGTGTTCGTACATTGCGATCAAGTTACCTAGCGTACGAGGCGTGATTTGCTTCACTAGAATAGAGTTTGTTGGACGGTTACCTTCAAACACTTTGAATGGCGCAATCGCTGCCACTTCTTCA
The DNA here is from genome assembly GCF_033340295.1 of Vibrio sp. 1401. Taxonomy (NCBI): domain Bacteria; kingdom Pseudomonadati; phylum Pseudomonadota; class Gammaproteobacteria; order Vibrionales; family Vibrionaceae; genus Vibrio; species Vibrio sp. 1401. Next base: position 42,477 of record NZ_JAWOWF010000038.1, on the reverse strand, counting down.
GCATTCTTACCTACTTTCACCAACTCTTCTTTCACGGTTTCTTCATTTTTACCAAACGCTAGAGCTTCAGTTTGCGCGAAGAAGTTAGACATCAGTTTTTGGTGATGATCGCTAGCTGGGTTGTGGCTAATTGCAGGTGCAATGAAGTCACATGGGATAAGCTTAGTACCTTGGTGAATTAGCTGGTAGAACGCGTGCTGACCGTTGGTACCTGGTTCACCCCAAATGATTGGGCCTGTTTGGTAAGTTACAGCATTGCCGTCACGGTCAACGTATTTACCGTTTGATTCCATGTTGCCTTGCTGGAAATATGCTGCAAAACGGTGCATGTATTGATCGTAAGGTAGGATAGCTTCTGACTCCGCACCGTGGAAGTTGTTGTACCAAATACCAATCAAAGCAAGAATCACTGGAATATTGCTTTCTAGATCTGTTGATACGAAGTGCTTGTCCATCTCGTGAGCACCATCAAGCAACTCAACAAAGTTGTCGAAACCTACTGCTAGTGCAATTGATAGACCGATCGCAGACCATAGTGAGTAACGGCCACCAACCCAGTCCCAGAATTCAAACATGTTCGCTGTATCGATACCAAATTCAGACACGGCTGTCGCGTTTGTTGAAAGCGCAGCAAAGTGTTTAGCCACATGAGCCTGATCACCCGCAGATTCTAGGAACCAATCACGAGCAGTGTGCGCGTTAGTCATGGTTTCTTGCGTTGTAAACGTCTTAGACGCGATCAAGAATAACGTCGTTTCTGGGTTAACTTTCTTCAACGTTTCAACGATGTGTGTACCATCAACGTTAGATACGAAGTGAAGGTTTAGATGATTTTTGTATGGCGCTAGAGCTTCCGTCACCATGTAAGGGCCAAGGTCAGAACCGCCGATACCGATGTTCACAATATCAGTAATTGCTTTGCCTGTGTAACCTTTCCATTCACCGCCGATAACGCGCTCAGTGAATGATTTCATTTTTTCTAGAACCGCGTTCACTGCTGGCATTACGTCTTCGCCGTCTACCATAACTGGAGTATTAGCGCGGTTACGTAGTGCAGTGTGAAGAACAGCGCGACCTTCTGTTTGGTTGATCGCTTCACCACTGAACATCGCTTCAATTGCAGATTTCAGCTCGGTCTCTTTCGCAAGAGCAAACAGGTGCTTCAGAGTTTCCTCATTGATGAGGTTCTTTGAGTAATCGACTAGGATGTCTGAGCCGAAACGTGCAGAGTATTTGTCGAAACGCGCTGCGTCTTGAGCAAACAGCTCTTTAAGATCCATATCTTGTGCAGATTCGAAATGCGCAGTTAGCGCTTTCCAAGCTTGTGTTTGCGTTGGATTGATATTTTTCAACATGGTCTTTATCCCGATGTTACAGTAGGTTCCATTCCTTACAGTCTAGCGAAAACTGTGGAATCCCCGATTTAGCAAATAGAATATAAATTAGATGTTTGGGCAAATTGCCACAAAACAAGTCTTTGTAATTTTTTTTCAGGCGCCAATTATGACCGAGAGCTTTTACACTCACATTGAGTTAGGTCACGTTCCCTGCCCTGAAATTGAACAATTCATTTACGATGACAAGAATCATATCATTTACTAATGACAGGCTCTAATTGGAATAGGATAGACGCCAATTTATAAATTTCCAAAGGAACACGTATGTGGGCACAAAAAACACTGCAATTAAAAGCGAGAAGCCGCGGTTTTCACCTGATAACTGATGAAATTGAACAACAATTACCACAAATAAACGAACTTTCAGTAGGTTTATTACACTTATTTATTCAGCACACCTCCGCCAGTTTGACCTTAAATGAGAATGCTGATCCAACCGTGCGTATGGACATGGAAGCGCACTTCAATAAGTTTGTGCCAGAGCGTGCTCCTTATTATCAGCACACCTATGAAGGTGACGACGACATGCCGGCACATATTAAAGCATCACTACTTGGCAGTAGTGTGACGGTACCAATCCAAAATGGTCGATTAGCTTTAGGAACATGGCAAGGTATTTACTTGGGTGAGCATCGAGACTTTGGTGGCGGCCGCCGCGTTATTGCTACGATTAACGGTGAGTAGATAAAACAAAGGCTAACCTTGGGTTAGCCTTTCGTTGTTTATTTGGAGTATTCCATCTCGACGCGAGGCGTTAGCTTAGTCACGAGTTCATACGCAATCGTACCAATGTGACCCGCCACTTCTTCTACTGGGAGCTCTTTCCCCCAAAGAATCGCTTCGTCGCTGACTTTATCCGTTGCGTCTGGTCCCAAATCGACCGTCAGCATATCCATGGAAACTCGACCTGCAATAGGTACTTTACGGCCATTAACCCACACCGGCGTACCGTTTGGAGCACTTCTTGGGTAACCGTCGCCATACCCTACAGCGATGACCCCAACTTTTGTATCTCGCTCACTGGTCCAAATACCACCATAGCCAACACTTTCGCCCTTCTTCACTTCACGTACCGCAATAAGGTGGGATTTAAGTGTCATGACAGGCTGATACCCAAGATCTTGCGCCGTTTTGTCATCGAATGGCGACACACCATACATGATAATACCCGGACGAACCCAATCTAAATGGCTTTGAGGCCATGCCAATAACCCAGCAGATGCCGCCAGTGAACGTTCCCCTTGGCAACCAGAAGTCAACGATTTAAACAGCTCAATCTGTTGTGGGGTAATATCGCTATCCAGCTCATCTGCACAGCCAAAGTGGCTCATGTAACGCAACGGTTTCGCTACATTTGGACACTCCTTCAGCCGCGTTACAAACTCGTCATATTGTTCAGGACGAACCCCAAGGCGGTGCATGCCACTGTCAATCTTCAGCCACACGACAACCGGAGTTTCAAGGTCTGCTTGCTCCAAGGCGATAAGCTGCTCTTCACAGTGCACCACGGTTTGGATGTTGTTCGTCACAAGAACAGGTAAGTCACCAGGAGAGTAAAAACCTTCTAGCAATAGAATCGGCTTTACTACTCCACAAGCGCGCAGTTGCAATGCTTCTTCAATACGAGCCACACCAAACGCATCCGCATGGTTAGCATGTTTTGCGACATGACGTAATCCGTGACCATAACCATTGGCCTTGACGACAGCCATCACTTTACTTTGTGGCGCTTGAGCTTTTACGCGCTGTAAGTTGTGCTGCAACGCAGACAAATCAATGCACGCCTTGGCCGCTTTCATATAGCTCATGGGATTACTCATCATCAATATCGAATGCAGGACCCGCGTAGTTGTCGAAACGCGAATGTTGACCTTGGAAAGTGAGGCGAACAGAGCCGATAGGACCGTTACGCTGTTTACCAATAATGATTTCGGCCGTACCTTTGTACGGACTATCTGGGTGATAAACCTCATCACGGTAGATGAACATGATCAAGTCGGCATCCTGCTCGATGGAACCGGATTCACGTAAGTCCGAGTTTACTGGTCGTTTATCCGCACGTTGCTCTAGGGAACGGTTTAGCTGCGACAGTGCCACAACAGGCACATTTAGCTCTTTTGCCAGCGCCTTAAGAGAGCGAGAGATCTCAGCAATCTCAAGAGTACGGTTATCGGTTAACGAAGGCACGCGCATCAACTGAAGGTAGTCGACCATGATCATAGATAGACCGCCATGTTCACGAGCGATACGGCGAGCGCGCGAACGCACTTCGGTCGGAGTTAGACCAGAGCTATCATCAATGTACATATTTTTCTTCTGTATCAGGATACCCATAGTAGAAGAAATACGCGCCCAATCTTCGTCATCTAGCTGACCCGTACGGATCTTGGTTTGGTCAACACGAGACAAAGAGGCCAACATACGCATCATCAACTGTTCAGCTGGCATCTCTAACGAGAAAATAAGTACGGGCTTTTCTTGTTGCATGGCCGCATTTTCACACAAGTTCATTGCAAAGGTCGTTTTACCCATCGATGGACGCGCTGCGACAATCACCAAATCAGAGCCTTGCAAACCTGCGGTTTTCTTATTGAGATCGGTGAAACCGGTATCGACCCCGGTAACACCATCTTGTGGCGTTTTATACAACAACTCGATACGTTCTAACGTCTTTTCGAGGATGTTGTCGACGTTTTGTGGTCCTTCGTTTTCACTAGTTCGAGACTCGGCGATAGCAAAAACTTTACTCTCCGCCATGTCTATTAAATCTTCAGAACTACGACCTTGAGGGTCATAGCCCGCGTCCGCAATTTCATTCGCGACACCAATAAGGCCACGAACAATCGCACGCTCAGCGACAATATCAGCATACGCATTGATGTTAGCTGCACTTGGCGTATTCTTCGCCAAGTCAGCGAGGTAAGCAAAACCGCCTACATCTTCTAACAACTCATGACGCTCTAGATATTCCGATAAAGTAATAAGATCGAGAGGTTTACCCGCTTCAAGAATGGTTTTTACACCTTCAAAAATCAGGCGGTGTGGACGACTATAGAAATCACTGCTCACAACACGTTCGGCAACGGTGTCCCAACGTTCATTATCCAGTAAAAGACCACCAATTACTGATTGCTCGGCTTCTAGTGAGTGAGGTGGCACTTTGATTGCGTCGACCTGACTGTCTGAAGGTTTGCGATTTCTGTTTTCCGCCATGACTTTGCTCGATAACTACTATTGACCCACGATTATAACCTTAACCTAACTGAGATGCTTCCCCGAAGCGACAATTACTTGTTAAGAAATCATCATGTGAACCACCCGGGTAATAGCCTGGTTCTTCCGCCTAGCTCTAATAAAAATTAACCTACCATTGACCCAACCAAATATCTGTATCAGTATCATGCCCCTCCTTTTTGATTACGTTCGAGGTTGATGTGTCCCGATACTGGTTACTTAGCTTTAGCCTACTGTGCGCTAGTGCATCGTATGCTGACGAATCAGTACAGCCAGAGCAAAATATTGATGTACCCGACCCACTAAAAACCGAGGTGGAGTTCGGCTATCAAGCTCACACAGGTAACACGGACTCTCGTTCCCTGAATGCTCGTTTGAGTGCTGAATATACGTCAGGTCGACACCGTTCTAATGGTGAATGGAAGTACTACAACTTGTACAAAGACGGTGAAGAAGACAAACGCTCATCCACCTACTCCCTACAGAGTGACTACAAGTTAGGCCCTAAGACGTATTTGTATGGCAGCTTTAAAGGAGTGGATTCTCGCTACAGTGCTTATTTTAAAGACTATACGTTGTCAGGTGGTTTGGGTTACCAGTTCTCCTACACTGAGAACTTCATTTTAGAGGTAGAAGTAGGCCCTGGTTTTCGCTATCAAGAGCCAAACTTAGACGAAATAGATGATGACGATATTGTCTTTCCCGATATCGTTAGAGAAGGCATTTTTCGAGGAAATATCAACACAACTTGGCATGCGTTGGATAATTTAAGTTTCGCAGCTGATATTACGTTGGTAACAGGTAGAAGTAACACACGTACTGATAGTGAACTCAGTGTAACCAATGATATTACTGAAGATATCGCACTGAAACTGGCGCACTCTCGTCAGTATCACGATAAAGTGCCTGAAGGCTTAAGCAAAGCGGACAGCGTATTTTCCGTTAATTTACTTTTCGCTTTTTAACCCTTTTTCTCTCAGTTTTAGAAATAAAAAAAGCACCTCCGAGGAGGTGCTTTTTAGTATTTCGTCTTGATACTGAATTACTCAGCAGCAACAACTTGTAGGTTAACTGTCGCGAAAACTTCAGAGTGAAGTTGAACGCTGATCTCGAACTCACCAGTGTTACGTAGAGCACCTTCAGGAAGGCGAACTTCGCTCTTAGCAACTTCAACGCCTGCAGCTGTGATAGCGTCAGCGATGTCACGAGTACCGATAGAACCGAATAGTTTGCCTTCGTCACCAGCTTTAGAAGCGATAACTACCGCTTCTAGAGCGTTAACTTTCTCTGCGCGAGCTTCTGCAGCAGCTAGTTGCTCAGCAACTTTAGCTTCTAGTTCAGCACGACGAGCTTCAAACATTTCAACGTTAGCTTTAGTTGCCATAACTGCTTTACCTTGTGGGATAAGGAAGTTACGAGCGTAGCCAGATTTAACGTTTGCAGTATCGCCAAGACCACCTAGGTTACCAATTTTATCAAGTAGAATAACTTGCATTGCTTAATCCTCTTTCTTAATAAAATGAACCGATTACTGATGCTTGTCAGTGTACGGTAGTAGAGCTAGGTAGCGTGAACGCTTGATAGCACGTGCTAGTTGACGCTGGTACTTAGCGCTTGTACCAGTGATACGGCTAGGTACGATTTTACCAGCTTCAGTGATGTAGTTTTTAAGAGTTGCTACGTCTTTGTAATCAATCTCTTGTACGCCTTCTGCAGTGAAACGGCAGAATTTACGACGACGGAAGAAACGAGCCATGGGCTATCTCCTGATCTTAAATTTGAGTAATGTTGTCGGCGTGTAACACTAATTTTCCCACGCCATTTCGGCCGGTTTGATAAGTGACAAAACCACTTACCTTAATGTTACTGCCTTGAACTAAATTCTGAGTTAGTGCTTGTGACCCAAGCCCGCTGACGACTACCGGCATACGACAATAAACTTGTCGAGGTAAGTCAGCTTCGATAATAGTAGAGCGATGCTCCAGCCAAAACCGACAGTGTTCAATGCCACCAGGGCTTTTACTACGAATGGGCGGTTTGGCAATGGTGCCGCTCAGCTCCATTCGATTGGCCATAAGAAAACTTACTCAGCAGCTTCTGACTTAGCTTCAGGCTTAGCTTCAGAACGCTCTTCACGACGTGGAGCACGCTCTTCTTTTTGCTTAAGCATGATAGATTGCTCAGTGATCGCTGCTTTAGTACGCATGATCATGTTACGTAGAACTGCATCGTTGAAACGGAAAGCAGTTTCTAGCTCATCAATTACAGCTTGGTCAGCTTCAACGTTCATAAGAACGTAGTGAGCTTTGTGAAGCTTGTTGATTGGGTAAGCCAGTTGACGACGGCCCCAGTCTTCTAGACGGTGGATTTTACCGCCAGCTTCAGTGATTGAACCAGTGTAACGCTCGATCATGCCAGCAACTTGCTCGCTTTGATCTGGGTGCACCATGAATACGATTTCGTAATGACGCATTGGTTGCTCCTTACGGATTATTCAGCTTCCACAAATGGCTCAGTCGTCCAGAGGAAGCAAGGAACTAAAGATAATTGACTGAGTTTAAGGAGCACGAATAGTACAGAAAGGGCGTAAAATAGGCAAGTGATTATTTGCTCATCGCAGCGGATATTTAATTTCGTCTAATACTAGAAAACACAAAGGCTGCCAACAACATGGCAGCCTTTAAAATCAGTGTGTTATTGCGCTGGCTTATCGGTGCTTAGTTAACTTCAGCCAGTTCAGCGCGCATTTGATCGATCACTTGTTTGTAATCTGGCTCACCGAAAATCGCCGAGCCTGCAACAAACATGTCTGCGCCCGCTTCTGCAATTTCACGAATGTTGTCAACCTTCACACCGCCATCGATTTCTAAGCGGATATCACGACCAGACTCGTCAATCATCTTACGAACGGCACGCAGTTTATCTAGTGTATGAGGAATGAATGATTGACCACCAAAACCAGGGTTTACCGACATCAGTAGAATCATGTCGACTTTATCCATAATAAATTCAAGACTTGCAAGTGGCGTTGCTGGGTTTAGTACCACACCAGCCTGACAGCCGTGCTCTTTAATTAACTGCAGTGTACGGTCTACATGATCAGAAGCTTCTACATGGAACGTAATCATCGACGCACCCGCTTTTGCGAAATCAGGAATAATACGGTCAACGGGTTTCACCATTAGGTGAACATCGATTGGCGCTGTGATGCCATAATCGCGTAGTGCTTTACACACAGGCGCACCAAAAGTCAGGTTTGGTACATAGTGGTTATCCATAACGTCGAAATGCACCACATCCGCACCCGCTGCGAGTACTTTTTCTACATCTTCACCGAGACGAGCAAAATCTGCCGATAAAATGGATGGAGCAATAAGAAAATCTTTCATACCTGACCTCAGTAGTAATGAGCAAACAATCTGCGCGCAATTCTACCGAAGCCAGTGGGGAGATCCACTATTTAGATATAATAGTGTGAGAATTAAGAGTTTGATTTATCCATGTCTGGGGCATGAAAAAGCGCAAGTAGCTCATCAACTTTATTACGACCGTTACCATTACGGCTAATGGTACGCTTTACTTTTACCACATTAAGATCCGCGCCGTGATACAACCGACGTGTCAAGGTAGTGTCGTGGTTAGAAATCAACACAGGAATGCCACGTTCAGTCGCTGTTCTTTCAGCAATGTCGGCTAATGCAGCTTGGTCGTCCAACGTGAAACCATTACCTGCGTATGAGGTGAAATTTGCCGTATTTGAAAGCGGCGCATAAGGTGGATCGCAATACACGACGCTCCCTTTGCGCGCACGACGAAATGTTTCAGGATAACCTTCACAAACGAACGTAGCTTTTTTGGCTTTTTCTGCAAAAAACTCCAGTTCCGCCTCAGGGAAATACGGCTTTTTGTAAGAGCCAAACGGTACATTGAAGCCACCTTTTTTGTTGTAACGGCATAGGCCATTAAAACCAAAGCGGTTCATATACAAAAACGCTAAAGAGCGGTACATCACGTCATCGGTTTTATTAAATTCAGCGCGAATGTGTAGGTAGGCTTCTTTGCGGTTGTTCTCAGCGACAAACCAACGCTTCGCTTCAGAGATATACTCTTCAGGGCGTTCTTTCAGCAGGTTGTACAGATTGATCAAATCTGGATTGATATCTGCAAGTAGATAATGGTCATAATCGGTATTCAGAAACACTGAGCCCGCACCAACAAAAGGTTCAACTAGCTTTCGAGCCGGCGGCAAATGACGTTGGATGTCTTCAACCAGTCCGTATTTTCCTCCTGCCCATTTAAGAAAGGCTCGTTGCTTTTTCATCTACTGCTCTATCTATCGACCAAAAATTAAGGCTGCGGAATGTAACATATTTTTCAGGGAAGCTCAGGTTTATTTCACTCGTTCAATTTCACGGTGAACCTGACGGAGTGATTTTGCCCAAGGACTCACCGACTTAACCGAATCTGGCAAGCTTGCGACGGCATCACGAGCCATTTGAATTGTCGGATAATCTTGATATGTGATGATATACCACTCGGTGTCATTACGAACGGTAGGATAAATTCGCACTTGATTATTCAGTTGATGCTCATTGAGAAAGGATTGTACATCTTCCATTGAGGTCATAGCTGCGAGTTGTAAAGTATAAGCTCTTGGCGATAGCGCTTTTAGTTCTTCACGGGCAAATGAAAACTTCACAACAGGTTGGTTTACGTCACCCTCTTCTGACTGAGCAGGTGCTTGCGCCATATCTTGATTCGGTTTTACGACTTTAATCAAAGGAGAGCTAGTTTCATCGGCGGTTTCTGTCTTCTCTATACTTACGACGTCATCAATCGCTTTTGTGTCTGCTGAATCAGTTTTACCTTCAAGCAATGCATCGACCACATTCGACTCAATCACCACTCTTTGTTGATTGTCATCACTGCCTACGCTCGCTACTTCTTCTGTCACTGCTGGCGGTAATGAATCAGAATCATCAACCGCACCAGACTTATCAGGACTGCTAGAACCATCGGTTACAGGTTGCAGTGAAGACTGCGCTGCACTGATTCCTGACTCTTCAAAAGTTGGAATAGCCGTTTGCTCTAAACTGCCAGCAATTTGCTGCGCCTTATCATCAGGACTTGGTTGACTAAGCATCCACCAATAGCCACCAGCAGCAAGCAACAGTAATACTAATACCACCAACGCAATATTCAGGGGTGAACCGACAATCGAGCGGATAATGATCCTTTTTTCCACTTTCATCTCTCCTAACGCCATGATGTCACCCGGTACTGGGTCGACTTTTTTAAATGCATCTCGAACCCATTTCTCAGACTCATCATCGACGTAGCGCGCAACAAGTGACTCAAAGAAACGACGAGCTTCCACTTCGGACAACATATCAATATCAAGCTCAACAGGCTTTATCTCTTGTCCATAACTGAGACGTGCTAGCAAACCTTCTAAACGTCCAGACTGTGTAAACAATAAGACATTGATGGTCCAATTTGGCTTATGGTGCGCCTCTAAGACCAGCATCCAAAGCTCAGAGATAAGTGTCTCACTCAATAAATGCGCATCATCTACAACAATTGCAATGTCACACGGCTCATCACCTAAAAGCCTTTCAAGGCTATCAAGTAAAGGCTCTTGCTGATTAAACAATGCGTCCGAAACTAGTTGACTCAAAATAAGGACGCGATGCTGCACATCGTCTTGATTAGAATGACAAAGTAACAAACATTGATTCTTGTTACTGGCACCCACTTCAAGGTATCGCTGCGCTAACCAAGATTTCCCGTACCCATCATGACCATTAATCGCAATGAGATTGGAACCAAAGTTAGTCAGTAGACCTAATCTATCAAGCAACTCGATTTGAGAATCTAATTCCAGTACGTGAGCAACACTCATCTAATAACCTTAATACACTACAAGAATGACGCCCAAAGGCGCCATTACAAGGTTAAATATCGCGACCGAAGTCTATTGCCTGCTTGAGTACGTCTTGCGTCGTATCAGCAATTACCTCGGCAGTGCCAATGCCTGTAGGCAAAACCAATCGTAATTGACCAGAGAGGACTTTCTTATCTCGCATCATGTGCTTGATGAAGTCATCGAAATTCATACTGTCTGGAGTATGCACAGGCAGTTTTGCACGACGCAAAATCGCAACAATACGCTCAAATTGCTCTTCCGAGATCAGACCGCGTAGATGCGACGTTTTGGCCGCCATAACAGTGCCGGAAGATACCGCTTCACCATGCAGCCAATTGCCATAGCCAAGTTCCGCTTCAATCGCATGACCAAAGGTGTGACCTAAGTTAAGCAAAGCACGGATGCCCGATTCTTTCTCATCCTGAGCCACCACTTCCGCTTTTATTTCACAGCAACGTGCGATCGCATAAGTTAGTGCTTCTTCATCCAACGCATACAAGCGCTCAAGATTGTCTTCTAACCATACAAAAAAATCTGCATCGTAAATAATGCCGTACTTAATGACTTCGGCGATACCCGCAGCGAACTCACGTTCAGGCAACGTCGACAGGCAGTTGGTATCAATGATCACGGCTTTAGGTTGGTAAAACGCACCTATCATGTTCTTACCCAACGGATGGTTAACCGCGGTTTTTCCACCAACCGAAGAGTCCACTTGGGATAGTAATGTGGTCGGTATTTGAATAAAATCGACCCCACGCTGGTAACAGGCAGACGCAAAACCCACAAGGTCGCCAATAACACCACCACCTAACGCGATGATCACAACATCACGAGCATAACTCCCTTCCAGTAAGAAGTTCATTACTTGATTAAATACATCCAAGTTTTTGTACTGTTCACCGTCAGGCAATTCTAACAAGGATGCACTACAACCGAGCTGCTCGAGTTGCTTTAAAATTTTGTCTGCATACAAAGGCGCCACTGTGACATTACTGATCACAACAACTTTTTGTTTTGCATTTTTGTTTGAGAGAACTTGAGAGAGGTACGCCGGGTCCTCAAATAACCCGGCGCCAATAGAGATTGGGTAGCTACGCTCAGCTAGGTTGACCGTAATCCGTTCCATCGGTTTGCTCCAATTAAAAAAAAGATAAAGACTTATCTCTCTTCTAGCATTTTTACGATCTGGTTGGCTACCACTTTTGCACTTTGATCGTCAGTGCGAACAGTGTAATCCGCTACTTCTTCATATAAAGGATTACGTTCTTCAGCTAATTGCTCCAGTACTTCGCGAGGGTTATCCGTTTGAAGTAAAGGACGCTTCTTGTCGCGGTTTGTACGCGCAAGTTGCTTTTCAATCGTCGTTTCTAAGTAAACAACAACACCACGTGCCGAAAGACGATTGCGGTTTTCTTTGCTCTTAACAGAGCCACCGCCAGTCGCAAGCACGATGCCTTGCTCTTGTGTTAGGTCTTCAAGTACCGCTTCTTCACGCTTGCGGAAGCCTTCTTCACCTTCTACATCAAAAACCCAAGAGATGTCTGCACCAGTGCGTTCTTCGATCACTGTATCGGAGTCAACAAACTCCATATGCAGTTGCTGTGCTAGATGTCTACCAATTGTACTTTTGCCGGCGCCCATTGGGCCAACAAGGAAAATATTACGTTTCTCAGCCATGTTTAGCAGTAATTTACAACATTGATTCAATAAGATCGCCACAAGAAAACACAGCTAAACTGCTGTTCTACAAGGCTTGTGGCACCAGTTCCTCACAGATAATTCGTGATAAGACCCGAAATTATCCAAGCATGGTGCCACTATTGCAACTTTATTTTTGATTTAATCAGTTTTTCCCGAGACAGAACTACTGAATCACCACCTTAGGCGTGACGAAAATTAACAGCTCACTTTTGCCAACATTCTCATAACTTCGACGAAAAAGAGCACCTAATAGCGGCAGGTCGCCCAACAAAGGTACTTTGTCCACCGAGTTAGTAATGCTGTGCTGAAAAATACCACCAAGAACGACCGTTTCACCGTTATTCACTAACACTTGCGTCCCGATACGTTGAGTATCAATCGCAACAGCTTCACCAGTGCCTGTCTTCACGACTTGTCCAGGTCTATCTTGCGTGACACTTAAATCCAACACTAAGCGGTTATCCGGTGTGATTTGCGGGGTCACTTTCAAACTTAATACCGCCTTTTTGAACGTCACCGTCGTTGCACCACTTGATGATGACTCAAGATAAGGAATCTCTGTACCTTGTTCAATATAGGCAGGCTTCTTATTGGTAGTGATCAAACGTGGGCTCGAGATAATCTCAGCTTTAGACTCTTGTTGCAGAGCAGAAAGCTCAAGATCCAACAAGGTGTCTGAACCTAACTTCGCAACTTGGAAAGCAAGACTGGTCGCATTCGGACTGGTTGCAGCTAAGTTTACATTTAGGAAGTCATCGATCCCTACTCCATCACCGTCACCACCGTCATCACCCCCTTCTCCATTATAGAGACCGATCGTGGCAAGGTTGTTCTCAATAGAACCGCCCACTGTATTACTGCCATTAATAGACGTAAAACCCCAACGAATACCTAGCTCGTCCATGTTACCTTCATTGATGGTCACAATACGCGCCTCAATTTGAACCTGTTTAACTGGAATATCCAAAGACTCAATAATTTCTCGAATCACCTCGATGTTTTCAGGTAACTCTCTAATCAATAACGAGTTAGTTCGCTCATCAATGGTCATACTGCCGCGCTCTGACAGCATGCTGATATTTCCTTCTCCATTGATCATCTCCGCAATGTCTGATGCTTTAGCAAAATTAACTTTGATGATTTCAGATGAAAGCTCTCCCATTTCTTCCGTCAGTTTTTGTTTTTCTAACTGCTGCTTCTCACGCAAGTCCAGCTCATCAGTCGGAGCAACTAAAATCACGTTGCCATCAACACGCTTATCTAACCCCTTAACTTGCAAAATAATATCCAGCACTTGCTGCCAAGGGACACCATCAAGACGAAGCGTGAGGTTGCCTTCTACAGAGTCGGAGACAACCAAATTGAATTGGTTGTAATCAGCAATAAGCTGCAAGACGTTTCGCACAGGAATATCTTGGAAGTTAATCGAAATAAGCTTACCTTCTCTTTCTAAAATGCTTTTATCTGGGGCTTTCTCATTGGGTTTGATCTTCGCTACTTTGATTTCCAAAAAACGCCCCGTTAAACGGTAATCATGCATGTATTCTTCATTGATGTGCGCAACCAAGCGCGTCGTCGAGGTGTCGCGAAACACTTCTACGCTCTCAACCACAGTCGAAAAGTCTTTCACGTCTAGGAGATACAATTGCTCGTCTTTTACTGAAGTGTTAAGCAAATCGATACTTAACCCTTCCTGTACACGCTTGATATCTACAATCGCGGCCGGTGACGCCAATTCGACGACAATCACGGCGTCTTTATCTTTATTAGTTCGAAAGTCGATACTTTTTAGGGCATTGGACGAAACTTCTTCTGCTGCAGCTAAAGGGGCTAAAAATACAAACAACCATAAGGAGAAGAGCCCAGTAAGTATCCTTGGTGTACGTGTTAATCCTTGTCTCATTTTCATTACTCAATATCAAAAATAAATGGGGCTATCTCAAAGCCAACTTAACTTTACGTTTTTGCCAACATCCTAAGCCGTCGGGCAACGTTTCATTAATCAACAAATAGGAGTGGCTGACATGGGTCACTTTGCCATTATTGCGTCCAAGGTATTGACCCGGCTTAACTTTATAGACGGTGCCATTGGGAGCCTGAACGAGGCCAGAAACCGTGTTATCCATGCCCATGACCCCTTTCAAACGTAATTGGCTTAATGGGAATCTTTCTAATTTTCCAGTTCGCCTTCTTGAGGGCGGTTGCCAACAATCTTTTCTTGCAACTGGCTGAGTCGCGATGGTGGCTTCTTTGGGTAATTCAAAGGGTGCACGCTGTACTTCCGGTGCGTACGTGACTGCAACATACTTGTCTACGGGCTTAAGCTTCTCGACCTCTCGACGCGCCTGTGTTTCCACTCCTCGAATAAAATCCGTCAATGATTCATCATTCGCCTGGCAACCCATCAATAGAGAACCCATCAGTACCAGCAACAAAGACTTACTTGTCATTTTTCGTCTCCTCCGGCTTAAACTGATAGGTGTTAGCGCGCACCCGAAAGTGCAGGGTTTCGCTCTCTTGGCTGACACGTTGCCAAGTCACATCTTTAAACGTGATGATTCGAGGTAGCGTCGCTATCGCCTGAGAAAAATGGCCGATGTCATGAAAGTCGCCCGTTAACTCTATGTTTAAAGGGAGACGATAAAGGAAGTGCTCTGATTGTTTTTCGCCCCAGTCGATTCGGGTGAAAGTCAGCTTATTGTCGATGCCAAGTTCATTCACTGAAGCGAGCATTGTAGCCAGCTCTTTTTGCGCAGGCAGTTGCTGCAGTAATAACTCGTAACGGGTGGTAAGTTCATCCAATTGAGATTGAAGCTGAGGCAACGCTGCCACTTTGTTCGCTTTGATCTTCAATGCCACCTTGAGTGTCTGCTCCTGCTGGATCAAGTGATTCAACTGTTCGTCTTTCGGTTTAAGGTAAAACCAATAACCTAAGCCTTGAATCACCATGATCAGAAGCGCGATTACTATAATCTGGGGCAACAATGGCCACTCGGCCATTTCATCGATTTCGAGATCCTGCCAATCAACCACGTTGAGCCTCCAATTTCTTCTCCGTTACTTTGAACATGAAAGACACTTTGAATGTTTGAAACTCTTTCCCAAAACGGGCTTTGCCGTGAACGATGGAATGCATTTCTACGTCGTTCAACTTGGCCGAGCGCTCCATGTTGTCCAGCATCGTGGCAAGTTTTGGAGTGCTATCTGAGATCCCAGAGATCTCAATTTCCAGATCATTCATTTTGATCTTGTCGACATATACACCTTCAGGGATAACGGCAGGCATTAAGTTCATGAACTCGGTCGTTTTGTTTCGTCCGTTTTGTAAACCTTCAACTACCTTTAGGCGTTCGAGGATTTTGCTATGCTCTTGCTCTGCAATTTTCATTGCTTCAATACGCAGGTCGAGTTCGGCAATGTAGTGAGTGAGGTAATCGAGCCGCTCCTGTTGTTGATCTTGTTGGTACTCAAAAAACTTTCCAATACCCCACTGGATGCCAACAGCGACCAACATGCCTAATGCGACCAAACTGATGAAACGACGTCGGTGCTCTTCTCTTTGACTCTCTCGCCAAGGAAGTAAATTAATGCGATAAAGCACGGGCGCCTCCCAGCCAATGAATGCCACGAACGGCCAGTCCGGCTGCTGTTGAGAAATGCTGCCAATCCACAGCACGACGCTTACGCTTAGACACCTTCATCTCAAATAGCCCTAGCGGATTTAGCAATTCACACTCTAACGACAATTGTTGAGACAACCCCTCTGCGAGCATGGGAGTGGAGGCCCCTTCCCCTGATAACCAGATACCCTTGATGTTTTGTGAGCCATTGATTGAGGTATAGAGCTGCATCTGGCGCTTTACTCGCTCTACGATTTGACGGTTAAACAGCTCTGTTTTCTCCTGAGCATCATCGGACAGAAAATCGACTGGAGAAGCGCAGTTTACTCCGCGTGTGCCGTAAGCAAACTCTTTGTGAAACAGTTCACCTTGTTCGGTAAACATGGTGAAGGAGCTCGATAAGGTGCCAATATCGAGTAAGCAGTATTTGTTTTTGTCAGGAAAGCGATCGGCGGTGAGCTTCCAGATATGACCAAGGCTTTGCGAATGCACGTCCACTAAAACAGGTTTTAGTCCGGACTTTTGTAATGCATCGACTCGGCCTTCTACCACATCTTTTCTTGTCGCAAACACTTGATAGCTATCACTGCCACTCTGCCCGCCCTCAGCGCGAAGACGAACGAAGTCTAAACTCAGCTCTTCGACAGGGAATGGCGATTGATGAGAAAAGGCTTGTATCACTGCAAACTCAACTTCACTCTCTTCAAGATTTTGTTCTATTTGCAGTTTCTTGCTAATTACCGAGTTATCAGGAACTGAGATCGCAACTTTTTTAGCGCCAAAAGGCAGTTCTTTTTTTATCTGCTTGAGGGTCTTTACAATTTCTTGATGATTTATGGTGTTATTTTCAGCGACAATACCTTCCTTTAGTAATATTTCTTTGTAACCCAACAGAGCGTAATTGTTGCCTGTGGGTTTAAGTACTACGGCTTTGAGGCTGTTATGGCCTATATCGATGCCGGTAACGATTAGCTTATCCATCTCTTACTCTCGCTCCGAAATTTCTTCGTGCAAAGGTTGTTATTAGCATCCAAATAAGAGTTAATATCTCTTATGTGCTAAATTTTTGACCTAAGAGTACAAGGGTTTGCCGTTACACAGCCTCAACCAATCAGGGATTCTCCGGTGAAGTTCATAAAGCGTTTATTATTTTTAACATTGATTTGCATAATTCTTGGAGTCACCACAATATTTGGCTTCTATCAGTACGTGAAGCCTGAATTGCCAGATGTTGCAACTCTAAAAGACGTTGAATTACAAACACCTATGAAGGTGTTTAGTCAAGACGGGAAGCTGATCGCACAGTTCGGTGAAAAGCGTCGTATTCCTGTTACTTATGACGAAATTCCTCAAGACTTAATTCACGCGCTCATCGCAACCGAAGATAGTCGTTTCTATGAGCATCCTGGTATCGACCCTATCGGCATCACTCGTGCAGCGGTTGTTGTTGCGGTTTCAGGCTCGGCTAAACAGGGTGCAAGTACGATTACGCAACAGCTAGCTCGTAACTTCTTCTTATCTAATGAGAAGAAGATCATGCGTAAGATTAAAGAGATTTTTATTGCTATCCATATTGAGCAGCTTTTAAGTAAGCAAGAAATCATGGAGCTTTATGTCAATAAAATCTTCCTTGGTTACCGCTCATATGGCTTTGGTGCTGCCGCTCAAGTGTATTTTGGCAAGAGCCTTGATGAATTGACGTTAAGTGAGATTGCAACACTCGCTGGTATGCCAAAAGCGCCATCAACCATGAACCCAATTTACTCTCTTGAGCGCGCAACAAAACGCCGTAACGTTGTATTAATGCGAATGCTTGATGAGAAATACATTACACAAGAGCAGTATGACGAAGCACGCAATGAGCCTATTGTGGCGCGTTATCATAGCGCTGAGATTGAGCTTTCCGCACCTTACGTAGCAGAGTTGGCTCGTGCATGGGCAGTAAAAGAATACGGTGAAGAAGAAGCTTATACCTCTGGCTTGAATATCTACATGACTGTGGATTCTAAACTGCAAGATGCTGCAAATACGTCTGCGGTAAATAACCTCTTGTCATACGATGAACGTCATGGCTACCGTGGTGCAGAAAGTGTGCTTTGGAAAGAAGGGGAAGCGGCCTGGGACAATGAGCAAATAGAAAAGCACCTGAAGAAACAGCCAACTTATGGTGACCTTTACCCTGCGGTTGTGACGAAAGTCGATGATAAGACGGCACAAGTATGGGTTAAGAACCATGAAGAGCAAACCATCCCTTGGACTGGAATGCACTGGGCGCGTAAGTACATTACTGATAACCGCCAAGGCTCAACACCAAAGTCAGCGCATGATGTGCTAGCGACAGGTCAACAAGTTTGGGTTCGCGAAGTAAGTGAAACCGATGAAAATGACAACACAACACTGAGCTGGAAACTGAGCCAAGTGCCGACAGCAAACACCGCGTTTGTTGCGATGAACCCAGAAAATGGCGCGATATTGTCGCTGGTTGGTGGTTTCAACTTTGTTCACAGCAAGTTTAACCGTGCAACCATGTCAGTGCGTCAGGTTGGTTCAAGTATCAAGCCTTTCATCTACTCGGCAGCAATTGACAAAGGGCTGACTCTAGCCACTTTGATTAACGATGCGCCGATCAACAAGTGGGATGCAGGTTCTGGTTCAGCTTGGCGACCAAAAAACTCACCACCGACTTATGGTGGTCCAACGCGTCTTCGCCTCGGCTTAGCTCAATCAAAAAACGTCATGGCAGTGCGTACACTCCGTGAAGTTGGCCTCGAGGAGACACGTCAGTACCTTACTCGTTTCGGTTTTGATATTAACCAAGTACCGCGCTCAGAGACCATCGCACTCGGAGCTGGCAGCTTAACACCAATGAAAGTGGCACAAGGTTACTCTGTGTTTGCGAACGGTGGTTATTACGTTGAACCATTCTATGTAGAACGCGTGGAAGATGCATTCGGTGAAGTACTGTTTAAAGCCAATCCAAAGAGTGTTTGTCATAAGGATTGTCCACAAATGAGCGAGCAGCCAGAAAATCGCTACGCTGATGAATTTGGCGAACAAGACGTCGCAATTGACGGCCTTGCAACAGACAATGCCCTTGAAAATGATGAACCTCAATATGCACCGCAAGTTATCTCTGAACAGAATGCATTCTTAATGCGTGAGATGATGTACAGCAACATTTGGGGTGGCGGTAACTGGCGTGAAGGCACAGGTTGGAATGGTACAGGCTGGCGCGCGCAAAAACTTGGTCGTCGTGATATCGGGGGTAAAACGGGTACAACGAATGATTCCAAGGATGCTTGGTACAATGGCTATGGACCTGGTGTCGTTGCGATAGCTTGGGTTGGCTTTGATGATCACTCACGTGCACTTGGCCGCACCACTGTTAACAGCAACCTAGGGCAAGGCCAAATTTCTGGTGCCGAGTCGGGTGCGAAAACCGCAGAGCCTGCTTGGATTGACTTCATGCGTGTTGCGCTAGAAGGGACGCCGGAGCAAGGTAAAAATATTCCAGAGGATATTATTCGAGTTCGTATTGATCGCAACAGCGGTATGCTAACGCACAAGGTAGATAGCACATCAATGTTCGAATACTTTGAAAAAGGCACGGAGCCTACCGAATACGCTGGCGACCGTTTAGAAGATAGTATTTATTCTTCAGGCTCTGGCGCAGAAGAACTGTTCTAAATCACAAAAGCACAAGGGAGAGCATCAAGCTCTCCCTTTTTTATGTCTGCTTCTTATGCTGCAGCATTCAATGATGGATAAGAAGCCAACACCTCTTTAATCTTCGCTGCTAAAGCTTCAAACCTAGCTCGTAATGGTGAGCCCGGACGGTATACGAGAACGATATTACGCGAGGGGGTTGGGTTAACAGCTGGTACGTAGCATACGCCATCTTTTTGCTTCTCATTAGGGATAGAAAGCTGAGGCAATAACGTAATCCCCGCACCGGCAGCAACCATGTTGCGTAACGTCTCCAAGCTGGTGGCTTTAAAACGCTCATCGTCTTTTGCACCAGCGGCAAAACAAAAACCTAACGCTTGATCTCGCAGACAGTGGCCGTCTCCCAACGCTAAAACGGTTTTACCATTCAGCTCCAACATATCAACATGGTCGAGAGAGGCCCACTCGTGGTCACATGGCACTGCGACACTTAATGGCTCTTGATACACTTCGATCTCTTTAAATGGCGCAGTTTCATCAACCGAAGCTAAAACTAAGCAATCTAGTTTACCTTCTTCCAATTGACGCACTAATTGATGTGTCTGAGCTTCGTGCAGAAATAGCTCCAGCTCAGGAAATGCTTCTTTTATCTGCGGCAGAATTTTGGGTAATAGATAAGGCCCAACCGTCGGGATGAAACCAATATGCATCGGTCCAGTCATGGCTCCGCTTTGACCGCTTGCCATATCTCTGAAGGTTTTCACTTCACTTAAGATGCGTTTAGCCTGCTCCACCAGCTGTAACCCTGAATCGGTAAACAAAACACGTCGGCTGCTTCGCTCTAAAAGCGTGGTCCCGAGTTCATCCTCTAGTTTACGAATTTGCCCACTCAGTGTTGGCTGACTAACAAAACATGCCTCTGCCGCTTTGCGAAAGTGCTTATGTTCCGCAAGTGCAACTAAGTACTCAAAATCTCGAATATTCATAATTCACGCTTCGCTTCTTTAACAATAGCTAATACCTATCAAAACCATAACACCAAACGATTAGAGCTATCAAAGGATTTTTACAATAATGGGCTCAACAAAACGAAACAGAGCGACGAAAAACGCTAAGCTCTATACGCATAATTTAAAATAGTTAAAGGAAATCATTATGTTTGTATCTAAAGAAGGTCAACAAGTCCCTCAAGTTACTTTTCCAGTTCGTCAAGGTGACTCTTGGGTGAATGTAACGACCGATGAGCTATTTAAAGGTAAGACCGTTATCGTATTTAGCTTACCGGGTGCATTTACTCCAACCTGTTCATCAAGCCATCTACCTCGTTACAACGAATTGTTCCCTGTATTTAAAGAGCACGGAGTGGATGAGATTATTTGTGTCTCGGTCAATGATACGTTCGTGATGAATGCATGGAAACAAGACCAAGAAGCAGAAAACATTACCTTCATCCCGGATGGTAATGGTGAATTCACCGATGGCATGGGTATGTTAGTGGATAAAAACGACATCGGCTTTGGCAAACGTTCATGGCGTTACAGTATGCTAGTAAAAGATGGCGTAGTGGAAAAAATGTTCATTGAGCCAAACGAACCAGGCGACCCATTCAAGGTGTCAGACGCAGATACGATGCTGAACTACATAGCGCCTGACTACAAAACGCAAGAATCCATCACTGTGTTCACTAAACCAGGCTGCCCTTTCTGTATGAAAGCGAAACAAAATCTGATTGACCACGGTCTTCAATATGAAGAAGTGATTCTGGGTAAAGACGCAACAACAGTTAGTCTACGAGCTATATCTGGTCGCACGACTGTTCCACAAGTCTTTATCGGTGGCAAGCACATCGGCGGTAGCGAAGAGCTAGAAGCGTATCTAGGCTAAGCTGTCCATAGCCTACACCCTCGGTCTCCGGTGCCTTTTGGCTCGGAGGCCAACCCTAAACCACTTCTTCTACTAGTCTAGATAAGTAGTCATCTACCAATAAGGTGACTACTTATCCAGATTCAACTATCCAATTCACTCTCCAAGCTCAATGTAGCTAGCTTGGCTTAAAACAAAAGCGAGAGTTCACGATGAAACAAGTTAATGTCGACGTAGCGGTTATTGGTGGCGGGACGGCTGGTCTTGGTGCTTATCGAGCAGCAAAAGCTCATACCAACAGCGTGGTAATGATTGAGGGCGGTCCCTACGGAACAACCTGTGCTCGTGTCGGATGCATGCCGTCTAAGCTGTTAATTGCGGCAGCAGAAAGTGTTCATCAAATCGAAAAAGCACCTGGATTTGGGATACACCCGCAAGGTGAAGTACGAATTAACGGACGAGAAGTGATGGATCGTGTAAAGCGCGAACGCGATCGTTTTGTTGGCTTTGTGCTTGAAAGTGTCGATGATATTCCCGCTGAAGACAAACTATCGGGCTACGCGAAGTTTGCCGATGACCACACTCTCATCATAGATGATCATACTCAGGTCACCGCACAGCGCATTGTTATTGCGACAGGATCTCGTCCAGCATATCCGGCAGCTTGGAATGAACTGGGTGATCGCCTAGTGATTAACGATGATGTATTTGACTGGGATGACTTACCAGAGTCCGTGGCAGTATTTGGCCCAGGAGTCATCGGCCTTGAATTGGGTCAGGCTTTACACCGCCTAGGAGTAAACGTGAAGCTCTTTGGCATTGGAGGACAAGTGGGCCCACTGACAGACCCAGAGGTGATGGCGTATGCAGATAAAGCCTTTAAGGAAGAGTTCTACCTTGATGCAGATGTAAAAGTCGAAAGCATGAAACGCATTGCTTCGTCAGACAATGACGGCGAAGACAAGGTCGAAATCCAATTCATCAACCATGATGGCGAATTAGAAACTTTCGTTGTCGATTACGTATTGGCTGCAACGGGTCGTCGTCCAAACGTAGATAAGCTGACGATCGAGAACACCAATGTGGCGCTCGATGAACGTGGCGTACCAACGGCGGATCACTATACATTGCAAACTTCGGTAGAGAGCATCTTCATCGCAGGTGATGCAAGTAACCAAATTCCACTGCTGCACGAAGCCGCTGACCAAGGCCGTATTGCTGGAGACAACGCAGGCCGTTTCCCAGATATTCGTGCGGGTCTGCGTCGCTCACCAATTTCAGCCGTGTTCTCCGACCCTCAAATTGCTATGGTTGGCGAAACATATAAACAACTAGAAACACGTCTAGGCACATGTGGATGTTTCGCAACCGGTGAAGTCTCGTTTGAAAATCAAGGACGTTCGCGCGTCATGCTTCGTAATAAAGGCATTCTGCATGTCTACGGAGAGCAAGGCACTGGACGTTTTTTAGGTGCAGAAATGATGGGCCCGAATGCAGAGCATCTTGCTCACCTTTTAGCATGGGCGCACCAAAATAGGATGACGATTTCTGAGATGTTAGATATGCCCTTCTATCACCCAGTGATTGAAGAAGGCGTCCGCACCGCTCTACGTGATTTGAATGCAAAACTACACTTAGGGCCAGAAATGGTGAAACATTGTCTTGACTGCGGCCCTGGCTGCTAACGCTTTCAGGCTTCTATCTAAATATAAAGCAAAGCCTCGTCATCAACGAGGCTTTGCTTTACTACTTCGGCGCAATGAAATCTCTCTTACGCTGCCATCATTGCATAGCGGCTGACCATACAAATCGCGACAACACCGATCATAAAGAACCCACCAGCGATACTCAGCGCAAGTTTCAACTCTGTCGACATCATTATATTTCCTGTTAAAGACTGACAGAGCACCATACATCAATTACGTGCCACAAAGCTTTTACAAAGCTAACTTTCCATTTTTGGTTGTGTCATAGCGCTCTAAGTCCGGTACAAGAAACGCTTTCCACCATATAGTTAGATATATAATCTGAAGCAACACTAATGGTTTGGAAAACACTATGACTTGTCGCCGCTGCGAAGAACATTGGTTTTGGAAAAAACTTGGACGTTGCCAACGATGCTTGGATCAATTGACGGTACTTTCTGTACTGTGTTGGATTGTATGGTGGTTTACGCTCAAAGATGATCCACAAAGCATCGAGTCGATCGCTTTGATCTTTGCCGGCTTCGCTTTCAACGTTTTGTTGTTTTTACACTTATGGATGCGTTTTGTCATCTTGCCTTGGCAGCGTCGACGGGGACAAAAAAAGACGAATAAAAAAGAGAAAAGTGACAGATAGAAAAAAGCCCCAAAACCAATGTCAGTTCTGGGGCTCTCTTAGATTCTTCTAAGAAAAAGCAGTGGTACTTTAATAGACCGGGCTTCCTCTCAAAGGTTCCAAATTTTTTCGATTTTTTTAGCGAATACTGATGTAAGTAAGCAGGAAAATGACTATGTCATTGAATGCTAATAAAATCACTCCACAACTTCAGTTCATGCCACATGCGTTTTTTGGATCACTTGCTCCATTAAATTGATCTCAAGCGCTACCTCATCACATGCATGTTGACGTGGGCACTGATCGCAATCTTTCAGAACTTTCTCCGGCAGTAATGACTTCGATGTCGGTAAAAAGCTTTGCTTCATAAAGAACTCAGGCGTTCGCGTTAGAACAAAGACTTTCTTGATCGCCATCTGGCGCGCTTTCTCAACCAAATAGTTCACAATCGCACTGCCCTGCCCTTGGCCTTGCCAGCCCGCTTCGATACCAAGAGAGCGTATTTCAGCCAACCCTGAGTCATACACATATAGAGAAGCGCAACCCGTCACTTCACCATGATGCTCAGCCACCGCGAAAGAGCCAATATCTCTCACGAGCTCATTACGAGAGCGCGGAAGATTCTCACCAAGGTTCGCCCAGTAAGCAACCATACCTTCCAACGTTTCAATGTCCGTCAAACGTGCAGGACGCACTTTCACCGCCGAGCTGTCACGCTGGCTCAGGCGCTTATCCGCTTGTTCTACCGCGTAAGCGACCTGGTGAGGCGAAACACCACCCAAAGCACAACGCTTTTCCAAACACGAATCGATAGTCAGGATGTCATACACATCCGCTTCAATGACCTCTGAGAAGGCTTTTAACTCTTCGATAGACAGTTCTTCTAGCGCACAACCTTTAGCAATAGCACCAACGACCGCGACACCGACGATGTGGTGAGCTTCACGGAATGGGATGCCTTTCGCCACTAGGTAATCAGCTAACTCCGTCGAGTTTGCGTAACCTTGTTTCGCCGCTTCTAGTGTGCGCTCGCCATTCACTTTAATACCGTCAAAACACAGAGCTGCCATTTCCATGCAGTCGTTCCATGTATCTAAAGCGTCAAACAACCCTTCTTTATCTTCCTGCATGTCTTTGTTGTACGCCAATGGCAAGGCTTTAACTGTCATCATCATGCTCGATAATGCGCCATAGACACGCCCTGTCTTACCACGGATCAACTCAAGTGCATCTGGGTTTTTCTTCTGTGGCATTAATGACGAACCAGATGTCACCGTATCCGCTAACTCAATGAAGTTTGACTCGCCTGAATTGTAGAAGATCATATCTTCTGCAAGACGAGAAAGGTGAAGCATAGAAATCGACGCCACCGACATCAGTTCCATCACATGATCACGATCTGAAACCGAATCGAGTGAATTACGCGTAGCACGGTGGAAACCGAGATTATGTGCTAATTGTTCGCGATCAATCGGATAAGCCGTTCCCGCTAAAGCACCCGAGCCAAGTGGACAAGTGTCGAGACGCTGTAAGGCATCATTCAGACGAGAGTAGTCACGCTCGAACATTTCAACATAAGCCAAGCACCAGTGAGCAAAGGTTACAGGTTGAGCACGCTGAAGATGAGTATAGCCTGGCAATACGGTGCCTTGGTGCTGTTTAGCAACGTGGACCATTTGTGCTTGTAGGCGATCTAAAGCAATCAATAATTGCTGACCTTGCTGACGACACCAAAGTTTCAAGTCTGTGGCGACTTGGTCATTCCGAGAACGCCCAGTGTGGAGTTTTTTACCTAAATCTCCCACTTTACTGATTAGCTGCTGTTCAACCCAAGAGTGGATATCTTCTGCATCAGAGCGAAGAATTTGGTGAGGGTCTTCCATCACTTCTAACTTCAGCTCATTTAAAGCAAGTTCCAGTTTTTGCTGTTCTTCTGCCGATAGCACATCAACAGAAAGCAGAGCTTTAGACCATGCGATTGAACCTACGATGTCTTGCTCAGCCAATCGGTAGTCAAAACGCAACGAATCATTGAACTCTTTAAATCTGGTGTCTGCCGCTTGGGTAAATCTTCCGCCCCATAATGCCATTGCGTCTCTCCTGATGACTATTGCTTACTCTAACGTTCTCGAATGAGTAGTAACCAATTTGATGGTCATTTGCTCACTTTTTCTTATGGGTCAACGTTACGGCAATTTCGATAAAAAATAAAGTATAAATTCAATATTTTTACATATATATTCAAGCCAAATTTAGATACCCGCTTTTAGAAACCAAAAGACCCGCCTATAAATGGCGGGTCTTTATTCAATCCGAGATGGATGTTAAGGGATTATTTCTTCTGGCTGTTCAATGCACGAATACGGCTTGATAGCGAGTAAAGACGGATAAACCCACCTGCATGGCTTTGGTCGTAAACTTCATCTTCACCAAAAGTCGCGAACTCTTCTGAATACAAGCTGTTGTCAGAACGTTTTTGCGTCACTGTCGCTTGACCTTTGTAGAGCTTAACAACCACTTCACCGTTAACGTCTTGCGCTAGCTCTTCTGAAGCGGCAAGGATCGATTTACATAGTGGCGTAAACCAACGGCCATCGTATACAAGGTGAGACGCTTTTAGACCTAGCTCCTCACGGAATTCGAATGATGATTTGTCTAGCACAAGCTGCTCTACAGCACGCAGCGCTTCCATCATGATGGTGCCTCCCGGTGTTTCATAACAACCACGAGACTTCATCCCAACAAGACGGTTTTCCACGATATCGATACGGCCAACACCGTGCTTAGCGCCCTTCTCGTTTAGGTAAACCAGTGCGTTGTATGGTGTCATCACTTCACCATCAACTTCGACCACTTCACCTTTTTCTACTTTCAGCGTGACGTATTCCGCTTCATTTGGCGCTTGCTCTGGGTCGACAGTCCACACCCAGCAGTCTTCGTTTGGTGCGTTCCACGTATCTTCTAAAACGCCGCCTTCCGTCGAAATGTGCCATGCGTTTGCATCACGTGAATAGATCTTAGTAAGAGACGCAGAGCAAGGAATATTACGCTCAGCTAGGTAATCCAAACACTCTTCACGGCTCACTAGGTCCCACTCACGCCAAGGTGCAATCACTTGTAAGTCCGGTGCTAGTGCTGCGAATGCGCCTTCAAAACGTACTTGGTCGTTACCTTTACCTGTACAGCCATGACACAGAGCGTCCGCGCCCACTTTACGTGCCACTTCAACCTGCGCTTTGGCAATGATTGGACGCGCCATTGATGTACCTAGCAGGTACTTACCTTCGTAGTACGCGCCGGTTTTTAGCGTTGGGTAAATGTAGTCTGCGACCATTTCTTCTTTCAAGTCAGCGATGTAGCACTCAGAAGCACCAGAGGCTTTTGCTTTAGCTTCAATGCCTTCTAGCTCTTCGGCACCTTGACCAACATCGGCAACGAAAGCCACTACTTCACAGTCGTAGTTCTCTTTTAGCCACGGGATAATTACTGAAGTATCTAGACCGCCTGAGTATGCGACTACCACTTTATTTACGTTCACTTTGCTCATGTTTTTTCTCCAAACTTAACTGGCGCTGCGCTCGGCGGTCAGTGCCAACTGCGACTTCCTAATATTGAATTCTTTTGCTGATGCTTATTGAGGCAAGAATTGAGTACCAATACTTTCACCAGCGAATAACTGTGCTAATTTTTCTGGGTAACGCCAGGTCGCGACTTCAATTGGACGGCCAAGATCATTGGCGGCCTCCAAAGCAGCTTTAACTTTGACGATCATGCCATCGGTGATCACATGTCCATCGATCAACGAGTTAGCTTGCTGCTCTGACAGGGTTTTGATCAAATGGCCTTTTCCATCTAATACACCACTCACGTCTGATAACAGGACTAACTCCGCATCTAATGCGCCCGCAACCGCGACTGCTGCTTGATCAGCATTCACATTCATCATCTGGCCATCTTTGGTTAAACCAATTGAACTGATGATCGGCAGTGCACCTGTGTTTAGCACCGCTTGTAATAGTGCTGAGTCACCCGGTGATGCTTTGCCTACCGCGCCGAGTTCTGGGTCAAGTTCTTCAACAAGACACAAACCACCATCCGCAAGGCTAAGGCCCACAGCGTTAAGACCGTCCGCAATCGCTTGACCTTGAAGTAACTTATTCGCAGTGCCTGCAAGCGCGCCTGCAATCACAGGAATTTGATCGTAAGGCGTTACGCGTAAACCGTTTTTCTTAACGGTTTCAAGCTGAAGCTTTGCCATCAACTCATCAACTAGGTAGCCACCGCCATGAACGATGGCGATTTGTCGCTGTGCCGATTTTTGGTAAGCCGCAATGGCACCAAAAAGTTGGCTTAAGGTTTGAGTGCATGATAGAGCTGCACCACCTAGCTTAATGACTAAAGGAGCTTGATTGGTTTGCGTCATCGCATTTCCCTCTTTCAACGACTACAGCAACGCTGTCAGTTCTGGGTAACCGTAATGAATATTGAGACATTGCATCGCTTGACTCGATGCACCTTTAAGTAGGTTGTCGATAGCTGAAATCACAATGATGTGTTCGCCTTGTACCTTCCAGCCGATATCACAGAAAGGGGTATTTTCGACATCCTGAATACGTGGAATACCGTCGCCTTTAAGACGCACCGCAGGCTTGCCTTGATAAGCTTGTTCAAACGCCTGTGCCACTTGTGCTTCTGTCACACCTTGCGCAAGCTTCATGGTGATAGTGGCAAGAATGCCGCGTTTAAAGTTACCGAGGTGCGGAGTAAAAATCACATCGCAACCCAAGTGCTGAGCAATCTCTGGCTGGTGACGATGGTTAAATACACCATAAGGTTGCAAGCTCACTTCACAGAAGCTGTTAACCATGGAGGCTTTACGCCCTGCACCTGATACACCACTGGTTGCGTTGATCACTGGCCATTGGTTGGTATCGAGCAACGCATGTTCTAATAAAGGTTTGATTGCAAGCTGAGAAGCGGTTGGGTAGCAACCTGCTACTGCAATCAAAGGAGTGGTTTTTATTGATTCTTGGTTCCACTCTGCTAAGCCGTATGCTGCTTTATCTAGCCAGTTGTTATGTTGATGTTCGAAGCCATAAAAAGTGTCGTAAAAGCCTTCACTTTTCACACGGAATGCACCCGATAAATCGAATACCTGACAGCCTGCCTCCAAGAAAGTTGGGGCTAAATCATGGCTGACTTCGTGAGCCGTTGCCAAAAACACCACGTCCGATTCTTGAGCGATTTGCAGTGGATCCGTTAGTGGTAAAACTGGCATATCAATGATGCCCGCTAGCTTACCGTGCAGCTGCGCGATGCTCTTTCCCGCATCAACACTGTTGGCGGAAACGTATAAACCTGATAGCGTGAGTTGTGGGTGTTTATTAACCATTAACGCTAACTCTGCGCCGGTGTAACCGCTGGCTCCAATAATCGTGGTTTTTAGCATTGTGTAACATCCATATACTTAAAGGCTCAAATGACTATTCATATTTAATTTTTGCTTTATTTTGATTCTTTATTCATTAAATATGATTTAATATGTGTTTTACATTTTTGTGGTCTGTCTGTCAACAGGAGATTTGAAGAATCCATGCAATTACCAACTTTTCTAGAGGTCTATGAAGGACTCATCAGCACCTCTTCTATCAGCTCCACGGATCCGAGCTGGGATCAGGGCAATGCAAAAGTCATCGAAAAACTCGCATCTTGGTTTAAAGATCTGGGTTTTAGCGTTGAAGTGATCGAAGTCGAGCCAGGCAAGCACAATATGATCGCACGTATGGGTGAGGGTGAAGGTGGCCTTTTACTTGCTGGCCATAGCGATACCGTGCCATTCGATCAAGGGCGATGGAATTTTGATCCGCATAAACTGACGGAAAAAGACAACCGCTTCTACGGTTTAGGCACAGCAGACATGAAAGGCTTTTTCGCCTTTATTTATGAAGCAGTGAAGAAAGTCGAT
Organism: Vibrio sp. 1401; assembly: GCF_033340295.1. Lineage (NCBI taxonomy): Bacteria > Pseudomonadati > Pseudomonadota > Gammaproteobacteria > Vibrionales > Vibrionaceae > Vibrio > Vibrio sp. 1401. The sequence continues at coordinate 12,783 of NZ_JAWOWF010000038.1, read as the reverse complement.
TGGAGCAAGCAGAGCAAACCACTTTACGTATTAGCCACTTGTGACGAAGAGACCACCATGCTGGGCGCGCGACATTTCACAGCAAACGCCCCATTTAAGCCGGATTACTGCATCATTGGTGAACCCACCAGCCTTGTGCCAATTCGAGGTCATAAAGGGCATGTGGCAAATGCCATTCGCGTAACAGGCAAGTCCGGTCACTCATCGGACCCAGCGCTTGGCGTTAACGCTATTGAGATCATGCATGAAGTCATGTTCGCCATGATGCAACTGCGTGACAAATTGATTAAAGAATATCACCATCCGGGTTTTGCCATTCCAAGCCCTACCCTAAACCTTGGACACATTCACGGTGGTGACAGCGCTAACCGTATTTGTGGTTGCTGTGAGCTGCATTACGACGTGCGTCCTCTTCCTGGCATTAGCCTTGATGGTTTAGAGAACATGTTGCGCGGAGCATTAAAAGAAGTCGAAGCGAAATGGCCAGGGAGACTGGAGATTATTCCATTGCATGAGCCTATTCCGGGTTACGAATGCCAACATGACCACCCATTTATTGGTGGTGTTGAAGAGATTTGCCAAACTAGTTCAGAAACCGTGAACTACTGTACTGAAGCACCATTTCTACAGCAGTTGTGTCCAACCTTGGTGCTCGGCCCTGGGTCAATCGACCAAGCCCATCAACCGGATGAGTTTCTATCCTTCGACTTTATCGACCCCACAATTGATGTGCTTTCAAAGGCGATGGTCAAGTACTGCTGTTAATACGCGTTTAAGCTCGAAAGTCTGTGCAGCTCGATTGAGCTGCATCTTTTTATCTTCACAATTTAGCGCTAGTCTTAACACTTATTTAACTTGTTATTTTGTAATTAATTTTCACTTCTTACTCTATGGCTGCCGTAAATTTGCTCTAAATCAGGAGACAGCGGAATAATTGCAAACTTAGTCTGCTTTATTTGACTATAACTGGTGCTTTTCGCTAGATTGGAGTCTTAACAAGGACAATGGATGTAGTTTTTTTACGAGGCAGGACGACAATGAACGAGAAATACGCCGCACTCAAAAGTAATGTGCGCATGTTAGGCCACTTATTGGGTAACACCATTCGCGATGCCCATGGCGAAGAAATCTTCGAGAAAGTGGAAACCATTCGTAAATTATCCAAATCAGCTCAAGCAGGGAATCAAGCAGACAGGGACAGCTTGATCGAAGAAATCAAACATCTACCTGATGAGCAGCTAACGCCCGTTACTCGCGCGTTTAACCAATTTCTAAACCTCACCAATATCGCTGAGCAATACCACACGATTTCACGCCATTGTGAAGAGCACATTTGCGAACCAGACGCGATTAACTCGCTGTTTTCTAAACTGGTACAAAACGATGTGAGCAAACTGGACACTGCCCAAGCGGTTCGTGATCTAAATATTGAATTGGTATTGACGGCTCACCCAACAGAAATTACGCGCCGCACGATGATCAACAAACTGGTCAAGATAAACGAGTGCTTATCAAAGTTGGAGCTAAGCGATCTTTCTTCTAAAGAGCGCAGAAAAACCGAACGCCGCCTAGAGCAACTGATTGCCCAAGGCTGGCATTCAGACGTGATTCGACAACAACGCCCAACTCCGTTGGATGAAGCAAAATGGGGCTTTGCGGTCGTTGAAAACTCGCTATGGGAAGCAGTACCGGACTTCCTACGTGAGATGAATGACCGTCTAAAATCTTACCTTGGAGAAGGTTTACCCATTGATGCTCGCCCAGTGCACTTCTCCTCTTGGATGGGCGGTGACCGTGACGGTAACCCGTTTGTTACTCACAACGTTACGCGTGAAGTCTTACTATTGTCTCGTTGGAAAGCCGCCGATCTTTATCTCAATGACATCAACGAGTTGATCAGCGAGCTGTCTATGACAGTTTCAAACGATCAAGTCCGTGAACTTGCTGGCGAAGATCAGCACGAACCATACCGTGCGATCCTGAAGCAATTACGCACTCTGCTCAATGAAACCAAAGATATTCTCGATGCTAAGATCCACGGTCAAAAACTGGCCGTTAAAGCCCCACTGCAAAAAGTCGAGCAACTTTGGGAACCGCTATATGCCTGCTACCAGTCACTAAACGAATGTGGCATGGGTGTAATAGCCAACGGCTCACTACTGGATACACTACGCCGCGTAAAAGCATTTGGTATCCATCTTGTACGTCTTGATATCCGCCAAGAGAGCACGCGTCACTCAAACGTCTTGTCTGAACTAACTCGCTACTTAGGTATTGGTGATTACGAACAATGGAGTGAGCAAGATAAGATTGCTTTTCTAACTAACGAGCTGGCATCTAAACGTCCGCTTCTCCCTCGTGATTGGGAACCGTCTGAACCCGTCAAAGAGGTTTTGGATACCTGTAAGATTGTTGCAGCACAACCGCGTGAAGCGTTTGGCGCTTACGTTATTTCAATGGCACGTACCGCTTCTGATGTACTAGCCGTTCATCTACTGCTACAAGAAGCAGGTTGCCCTTACCGCATGGATGTGTGTCCTCTGTTCGAAACGCTAGACGATTTGAACAACGCAGAATCGGTCATCAAGCAGCTTATGGGGATTGACCTTTACCGTGGTTTTATCCAAAACCACCAGATGGTCATGATTGGTTACTCTGACTCAGCGAAAGATGCAGGTGTTATGTCTGCTGGTTGGGCTCAGTATCATGCGATGGAATCGTTAGTTAAAGTGGCTGAAGAAGAAGGCGTTGAGCTAACTCTATTCCATGGTCGTGGGGGCACAGTCGGTCGCGGTGGCGCACCTGCGCATGCTGCGCTTTTGTCGCAACCACCAAAAAGCTTGAAAGGCGGTTTACGTGTAACAGAGCAAGGCGAAATGATCCGCTTTAAACTGGGACTCCCAGATGTCGCAGTAAACAGCTTTAACCTATATGCAAGTGCGATTCTGGAAGCCAACTTGTTACCGCCACCGGAGCCAAAACAAGAATGGCGCGACTTGATGGAAGTGCTATCAGAAGTAAGCTGTGAGTCTTACCGAAATGTGGTTCGTGGCGAGCCAGATTTCGTGCCTTACTTCCGCCAAGCAACACCAGAACTCGAACTCGGCAAGTTGCCACTTGGTTCTCGTCCTGCAAAACGCAACCCTAAGGGCGGAGTAGAAAGCTTACGTGCAATCCCGTGGATCTTCTCATGGAGTCAAAACCGTTTGGTACTTCCTGCATGGCTAGGCGCAGGTGAAGCGATTCAATACTCGATCGATAAAGGCCACCAAGCATTGCTCGAAGAGATGTGCCGCGAATGGCCATTTTTCTCAACTCGTCTCGGCATGCTGGAAATGGTGTACTCTAAGTGTAATATTGATATCTCTCGCTACTACGATGAGCGATTGGTGGATGAGTCGCTCCGTCCACTCGGTGAAAAGCTTCGTGCTCAGCTTCAAGAAGACATCAAAGCGGTACTGAATGTAGAGAACAATGAAAACTTGATGCAGCATGACCCTTGGGGACTCGAGTCTATTCGCTTACGCAATATCTACGTTGAGCCATTGAATATGCTACAAGCAGAGCTGCTATACCGCACGCGTCAAACCGAAGAAGCTTCTGCAAACTTGGAAGAAGCGTTGATGGTGACGATTGCTGGTATTGCTGCAGGTATGCGCAACACAGGCTAATCGTTTCATTTTTAATAGAAAGCTGGGCAAATGCTCAGCTTTTTTTTATCACAGGATAATCGCACCAAAACAAAGGCAGTTAAATATACCACTAGAGACCCAAAAAATACCAAAATAAAAGAATAAAAAACCACAAGTTAACACTATTGATTATTATGTTAGTTTTTTAGGGTAATTTTGTCCTACTATTCCACTTCATGCTTATTATTTATATACTACTTGCCTGCTGAGAGCTCATAAATCCAATCATACCTGCTCCAGCCTTGATGGGACTCCCCATCTCTCTAGGTGATAAACGGCTTTAAGGTGACAGGACCAACATTGTTGGTGCTACTTATACATTAAAAAACTCAAGTGCCAGTAAGAGCGCAGCTGAAAGTATAAGTAGCTTGTTTACAAGTTTATTGACCATTTGGATTGAAGACATGTCATTACCACACGTAATCTTAACTGTTCTTAGCACTCGCGACGCAACCGGTTACGATATCACTAAAGAATTCTCTGCTAGCATCGGTTACTTCTGGAAAGCAAGCCACCAACAGGTGTACCGTGAACTCAACAAAATGGCTGAGAAAGAACTGGTTACTTGCGTATTAGAACCCCAAGAAGGCAAACCAGACCGCAAGGTTTACTCCATTACAGACGCTGGTCGCAGCGCTTTAGGAGAGTGGTTTGATCAACCAACTGCACACCCAACAGTTCGTGATGAGTTTTCAGCGAAATTGATGGCATGTGCCGTTCAACCAGCGGCTCCATTCCGTGACCAACTCGCCGAGCTAGTTGAAGAGTCTCGCAAACTGGTTTCTCACTACAAAGAAATTGAAGCGGCTTACTACGCAACGCCGTCAACTTTAGATAAACAAGCTCGCCTAGAACGTCTAACGCTTCGCCGTAACCTACTGTTACGTGAAACTTGGATCACTTGGGCAGAAGAAGTTCTAACTGAACTTGAAGTGATTGGTTAAACTCCTTTTGCTTTGATAAAACGAAAAAGGCTTGCCACTTGGCAAGCCTTTTATCTTTTTGAAACTAGGTTTACGCACCGACTACTGCGCGAGGACGAACACCCAACGTATGGCATAACGCGTAAGTCATCTCTGCACGGTTTAGTGTGTAGAAGTGAAAATCCTTAACCCCTTCACGACTCAGTACACGCACCATATCAATAGCTTGGCTAGCTCCTACAAGCTGGCGAGTCACCGGATCATCATCCAAGCCATCGAATTGTTTGCTCATCCATCCTGGTACTTTCACATTGTTCTGTGCCGCAAAGCGAGAAGCTTGCTTAAAGTTCGATACAGGCAAAATTCCTGGCACAATTTCTACGTCAATTCCTGCTGCGACACAACGGTCACGGAATCGCAGGTAAGACTCAACGTCAAAAAAGAACTGAGTAATAGCACGGTTTGCACCTGCATCTACCTTACGTTTTAGGTTCAATAAGTCAGACTGAGCGCTTTTAGCTTCAGGGTGAACCTCAGGGAATGCAGCAACGGAGATATCGAAATCGTGGCGTGATTTCAGCAGCTCAACCAAATCCGAGGCATACATATCAGGCGCACCGCCACCTGGAGGAATATCACCACGCAAAGCGACGATATTTTCAATACCATTGTTCCAATAATCATCGGCAATATTAATCAACTCTTCACGAGTCGCATCAATACAAGTGAGATGGGGAGCGGCAACCAATCCGGTTGTTGCTTTAATTTCTTTAATGATGGAGTGTGTTCTGTCACGCTCGCCGGAGTTCGCACCGTAAGTCACAGAAACAAATTTAGGTTGAAGCGTTTTAAGACGGTGCACTGAATTCCAAAGTGTTTCTTCCATCTTAGCGCTGCTTGGCGGAAAAAACTCAAACGATACATTGATGTTATCTGATAACTCAGCAATATTCTGGTTCAAGGCGTCGATATGGCCTGCGTGCGTATATCCCATCTTACTCTCCCTGCGGCACTCCGCCACGAAAACAAATCCTTAAAATCGACGTTTAGACGTCTATATGTCTACAGAATGTATTGAATACGATTTAATGTCAACCTTGTAATTATGAATTTTTCTCACGTTAATAATGAAGATAGTTCAAGTTTCTACTTGAGCATCATCTCACCATTTTGCACGGGTTATGACTTCAGTATGGCACTGATAGGGGAATAAAAAACCCTGGATTAATTCCAGGGTTTTAGGTCAATCGCAACTTTAAAATAAACCAGCCAATCGGTTGAGGTCGGATTGAATAGCGCCAGCTGTCACTTCTCTGCCTGCGCCTGGTCCTCGAATGACCAGAGGGTTATCTTTGTACCACTTGCTCTCTATGGCAAAAATGTTATCGCATGGCAATAAGTTGGCGAGCGCGTGCTCACGAGATAACGCTTCGACTCCCACCGTTGCTTTACCATTTTTTTCTAAACGCGCCACATAGCGAAGCACTTGATCGTTTCTCTGTGCTTTTGTCAGACGCTCTTGAAGTATTTCACTCAACAACGCTCCATTATCGAAGAAATCATCTAAGCTCAGTTCTCTTAATTCTTCTGGAACCAAAGACTCAACTTTAACGCTGTCTGGTTCTATATCTAGGCCCGACTCTCGAGCCAAGATGACTAACTTACGCATTACATCGGAGCCATCTAAATCAGAACGAGGGTCAGGTTCGGTTAACCCTTGCTGCCAAGCAAGATCGACTAAATCATTAAATGGCACAGAACCATCAAACTGTTGGAACAGCCATGATAGCGTCCCCGAGAAAATACCCGATAGAGCGACGATTTCATCCCCACTTTCACGAAGATCTCGCACGGTATGGTTTATCGGTAACCCAGCACCCACCGTTGCGTTGTATAGCCAATGACGACCAATTTTAGCGAATGCATCTTGAACCTGATGGTAGTACTGGCTATCTGCGGAACCGGCAACTTTGTTAGCGGAAATCAAATGAATGCCTTGCTGTGCGATTTCTACGTAGCGCTGAGCCAACTCTTTACTCGCGGTAACATCAAGCACGACGGCTTCATCGTAGCTTTTAAGCGCTCCCAAACGTGCCAGCCAATCCCCATTGTTTGCTATGCTTTCATCATCAAATCGTTCAGCAACACTCGCCGCCTCAATACCTTGCTCATCGAACCAATAGGTTTGGCTATCCACAACCGCGACAAGATCAAAGCTCATACCATGACGTTTTTCGAGCTCACTTTTTTGCGTCGCAAATAAATTTAACCAACTAGAACCAATATTACCCTTGCCACATAAAGCCACTGCCACGCGTTTTTGCGCTTGGAACAACTGGCTATGAATCGTTTGAACCAACGCCTCAGTATCAGTACGGCGCAAAACAGCGACTAGGCTCAGCCCTGAGTCTGTTTCAGAGATAAATTCTACCGGAGAGTGCTTTAGCTTCTGATAAAAGCCAAAGCAATGATTGGCGTTTTTCGTAACGCCTGCACCTACCGCAGCTAAGAGCGAGTAACCTTCTTTTAGCTTAATTTCAGCCTCTACCGCAAGCTCTTGCAAGTGTTTCAATGCACCACCGGCGATTTCTGCGGTGTAAGCCAAGCGTAGCGTGTGCTGATCGGATTGAGCTTCAAATGCCAGTGGCTCTAATTGCGCGCGCTGCAACGCTTGTAATACATCACTCTGTGTTTTTTCGAAGTCGTGCCCATGCATGAAAGACAACTGCACCAATAAAACATCATCCAGTGAAGTAATAATTTTAGCGCCACGACCAGATGCCAATACACGCTCAATACGAGTAGAACCCGACTCTGGCAGATAGCTACACTTGAGATTAAGGTCCATGGTACTTTGCGCCACAGGCTGAAGCGTACGACTGTGTAGCACTGGGGCAGCTAAGCGAGCAAGTTCACTGGCTTCATCCAATCGAAGTAACGGTAATAAACAAGCGTCAGACACCAAACGTGGATCGGCACTATAAACACCAGCAACATCACTCCAAATCGTGACAGTACTGACTTCAGCAAGCGCGCCTATGACCGTTGCAGAATAGTCAGAGCCGTTACGACCAAGTAGAATGGTTTCTCCTGCCTCGTTCTGAGCCATAAAGCCAGTAATTACCACACGTTTATGGTTATGCTGCGCGAGGATCTCTTTAATTAAAGGGTATGAACGAGCGCGATCAACCTCTGGTTGAGTTCCCGCTTCTGCACGTAAAAACGCTCGTGCATCTTGTGCAACCGCAGGGATAGAACGTTGAGATAATAACGCGGCCAATAGGCGAGCAGACCATACTTCTCCGTGTCCCAGTACCGCAGCTTTTTGCGCATTAGTGAGTGGTGCAGTCAGCTCCGAGAGAGTACTGAACTCATCATGTAATAAAGCTAACAGCTCTTCTTTTGCTTCACTCTCCAACAAGCTTTCTATTAGCTCAGTTTGGAACTGTCTTAAGCTTTGAAGCGCTTCATGCGCAATTCGGCCATCTTTATTTAACCCTTCCAAAAACTCAATCAAGCGATTAGTGGTTTTTCCTGCAGCAGAGACGACCACAAGATCATTTTCTGTCGAATACTCTTTGAGAATACCCACAACGCGTAAGTAGCATTCTGGGTTTGCTAAGCTACTGCCACCAAACTTATGCAGCTGACGTTGTACAGTCATTGTTATCGTCTCCTATTACTGGGTAGCTTTAGCGAACGCTTGTTCTAAATCTGTGATGAGGTCTTGTGCATCTTCCAAACCGACAGACAAACGCAATAGTTGATGAGAGACCCCAGCCTCCGCCAGTGCCTCCTCACCCATTGCACGGTGAGTCATGGATGCCGGGTGGCAAATCAAACTTTCTACACCACCTAATGATTCAGCTAATGAAAACAGTTGGAGCTCTTTCACAAACACCTTTAACTGCTCAAACGAACCAGCAAACTCAAAACTCAACATAGAGCCAAAGCCCGTTTGCTGCTTTTTAGCAATGTCGTGACCTGGATGTTCCGGCAGGCTTGGATGATAGATAGTTTTAACTAACGCTTGTTTCTGTAGGTAAGCCAGTACCTGCTGTGAGCTCTCTTCATGTACTTTCATACGAGCACCAAGCGTACGAATACCTCGCAGTGTCATGTAACTATCGAAAGGTGTGCCCGTTGCACCAATACAATTGCCCCACCATGCAAGCTCTTCTGCATGCGCTTCTGTGTTGGTGATGATTACCCCACCAATTACGTCCGAATGACCGTTGATGTACTTTGTTGTGGAGTGGATAACAAAATCCGCACCTAGCTCTAAAGGTTTTTGGTACACGGGTGTCAAAAAGGTATTGTCCACCGCAACTAACGCGCCGACTTGTTTCGCTTTTTCACAAGTAGCTGCAATATCCACTACGCGAACCAGAGGGTTTGACGGAGTTTCTAGCAAAATGAGTTTTGGTTTTTGTGCCAATGCAGCATCTAAAGCCTGTTCGTCTGATTGATCGACAAACTGAACCTTAAAATCGCCTTTATTAGCTCGGGTATTAAAAAGACGATAGGTACCACCATAACAATCGTGAGGAGCAATAATGAGATCATCTGGGCCGAGAAAAGCGGAAACCCATAAATTTAATGCCGACGTACCGCAGTTAGTAACAACCGCTCCTTTTCCAGACTCGAGTTCAGATAGCGCACTTTCCAACAGTCCGCGGTTTGGATTACCAGATCGTGTGTAATCATACTTGGGCACTTCACCAAAAGCAGGAAAACCATAGTTAGTGGAAAGATAAATAGGTGGAACGACAGCATGATATTGGCTGTCTGATTCAATACCAGTGCGTACTGCAATGGTCGCAGGTTTGCGAGTGCTCATGGGTGTATCCTTTCACGGGTAATGACTTCTAAATAGGAATGCGCTATATCTAATGAGTAACATAAAGTGATCAACACGCTTCCTTTGCTGTTATGTTCACTTTACTCGTCAAAAAATGAGACGTCAACACTTCTAGACGTCTATATGTCTTTGCTTATGGCGGTAAATGCAGCTAAAATCAGCACCTAAATTATTTTTAACCGATTACATAAATGAAGGTGTGCAATGGCTGACTGGAATGGCGAATACATTAGCCCATATGCAGAGCACGGCAAAAAAAGCGAACAAGTAAAAAAAATTACCGTCTCTATCCCGCTAAAAGTTTTAAAGGTGCTAACTGATGAGCGTACTCGCCGTCAGATCAATAACTTACGCCATGCAACCAATAGCGAATTGCTATGCGAGGCATTTTTGCACGCGTACACAGGTCAGCCACTTCCGACAGATGAAGACCTTCGTAAAGACCGTCCTGATGATATTCCAACAGAAGTAAAAGCGCTGATGACGGAAATGGGCATCGAATTTGAGTCATTCGACGAAGAATAAAAAAGCCTGATAAGAGGTTTCAGGTAATAACTCTTGCCTCGAGCCAAATGAATGACATAAAAAATGGGACGCAATAGCGTCCCATTTTTGTGTATCACATCTGAAAGATATATTACTCTGCCATGTAGCTTTCAGGCATCTCGATACGAGCTACACCTGAATTAACCGCCGCCTGAGCAACCGCTTTTGCAACACGTGGTAGCAAACGTGAATCCATTGGTTTTGGAATAATATAGTCCGCACCAAACTCTAGCTTATCAACACCTGCAGCCTTCAATACGGCTTCAGGTACAGGCTCTTTTGCTAGCTCACGAATCGCCTCAACGGCTGCAAGTTTCATTTCATCATTGATTTCACTTGCACGCACATCAAGAGCACCGCGGAAAATGAATGGGAAACACAATACGTTGTTAACTTGGTTAGGATAATCACTACGGCCAGTACCCATGATCAAGTCATCACGAACTGCGTGAGCAAGTTCCGGCTTGATTTCAGGATCCGGGTTAGAACATGCGAATACGATTGGCTTATCTGCCATCAACTTCAACGCTTCCGCTGGCAATAGGTTTGGACCAGATACACCTAGGAACAGATCTGCACCTTCAATCACGTCTTCTAGTGTGCGCTTATCTGTATTGTTCGCAAATAGCTGCTTATATTCATTAAGATCATCACGACGAGTGTGAATCACACCTTTGCGATCTAGCATGTAGATTTTTTCGCGCATTGCGCCGCATTTGATCAGAAGCTCCATACACGCTACAGCGGCAGCGCCAGCGCCAAGACAAACAATTGTTGAATCTTCAAGTTTCTTACCTTGAAGTTCGATTGCATTCAGCATACCCGCTGCCGTTACAATAGCAGTACCATGTTGATCATCGTGGAATACTGGTACATCACAACGTTCAATCAGACGCTTTTCAATCTCAAAACAGTCTGGTGCTTTAATATCTTCAAGGTTGATACCGCCAAAAGTGTCTGCAATGCTCGCAACAGTATCAACAAATTCATCGATCGTGCGGTGCTTAACTTCAATATCAATAGAGTCAAGACCTGCAAAACGCTTAAACAGTAACGCTTTACCTTCCATCACTGGCTTAGATGCAAGTGGACCTAGGTTACCTAGACCTAGAATAGCGGTACCGTTAGAAATAACAGCAACCATGTTCCCTTTTGCAGTGTACTTGTACACGTTATCCGGGTTTTGTGCGATTTCACGCACTGGCTCTGCAACACCAGGGCTATATGCAAGGGCAAGATCACCCGCCGTTTCCGCAGGCTTTGTCAGTTCGACAGCAATCTTTCCTGGAGTTGGATAAGCATGGTAATCCAATGCTTTTTGGCGATGTTCTTCTTCTGGAGTGGCTGCTTGGTGGTTGTCTTCAGACATGGACGTTTCTCTTTTTTATTTTTAGGTAAGGGGGCATAAATTCTATCGGATAGAAATCAAACTTCATAGGCAAGATTGCGAGCAATATCCTTAAAAAGCCGATAATAAAAGAGATTAGACCAGATAACGGGGTTAAGCACCCGATTTTCGAGTCAGGTGCTCTTTCTTCTTACTATTATTGGAGTATGCAAAATTAGAAAGTATCGTTACTCTTCGTCCACGTATTGCGCTTGGAGATAATTCTCAATACCAGACATTTCAATCAAGCCAAGTTGCGTCTCTAGCCAATCAACATGTTCTTCTTCATCTTCAAGAATATCTTGGAAGAGATCTCGAGACACATAATCTCGAATGTCTTCAGCGTAGGCAATCGCATCTTTTAAATCTGGAATAGCCGCCATTTCAAGCTTTAAGTCACACTCGAGCATTTCCTTGGTATCTTCACCAATCATCAACTTACCTAAATCTTGTAGGTTCGGTAGGCCTTCAAGGAACAAAATACGCTCAATTAGATGATCGGCATGCTTCATCTCATCGATAGATTCGTGATATTCCTTGTCTGCTAGGTGCTTTAAGCCCCAGTCTTTATACATTCTGGCGTGAAGAAAATACTGATTAATAGCGACGAGCTCGTTACCGAGCACTTTATTGAGATGTTGAATGATGATTGGATCGCCTTTCATGACAAAACCCTCCTCTTTGGCTTCATTTAAATGTAGAAGCAAATGAGAAGGTGTCAAAATGTAAGGCAAATAATTACTGCATACTTACAGCAATTAGCTGGCTTGTTTAAATTCCGTGTAACTAGTTTCCGCTAAAATTTCCTTGGCCTGTCTGATGCACTTACCACATTGGCTGCCCAATGCCGTGCACTTTTTGATTCCTTTAATATCTGTTACGCCTTCATCTATCGCCAACTTCCTAATTTTTTTGTCGGAGACACCATGGCAAAGACAAACGTACATACTCAAAAAACCTATAAAACTAATCTGTGACAAACAATATAAACAAGAATAGTTCTTGTTACCAGTCGCATTATGGTGTCCGCTCAGAATATTTGGTTATAACGATTTTACCGCTGCAGGAAAAGATCAAAGGGTTAAGAGGGGTGAGTAAAAGCGTTAAGAAACAAAGCCGGTAAAACTCTGTTTTTAAATCGAAAAAGTGACGTCTTTTATTTCAACACTTATAACTAAATGTAATCTAGAAATGAAAAAGGGAAGCCTAAGCTTCCCTTTTCGATGCGCTTTCTTCAAAAAGAAGAACAGTGCAAGATTTCGTTTAATTCGTTATGAATTAGTCGAAGATCTTAGCTACAACACCAGCACCTACTGTACGGCCACCTTCACGGATCGCGAAACGTAGACCTTCGTCCATTGCGATTGGTGCGAT
>NZ_JAWOWF010000037.1:0-52588 GCF_033340295.1 Vibrio sp. 1401 | reverse complement strand
CTGAAACTCAGTATATTGTATAAAAGTCGGTCAACTTTAGGAGGTTTGGTTTCTCGTCTGAATTACGCAACAAAGCCCATCGCACTATCAAAAATAATATCAGAACGCAATTAATGCACTCTGTAAGAATTATCTGAATCAAGCTGAAGTAAAGGCTGAATATAACGTCTAATTAAAACATCTCTCCTAATTAGAACCGTCAATACAATTAAATATTTTCTTTGTTTAGGTCGCCTTTTCTTATAAGGAAATTACTTTTTCCATGGAGGAAGGCGGAACAAACAAGGTGGAAACACCACTTCCTCCCAAGAAAACAAAATAGCTTTAAACCTTTGTTTTAATTGAATTTAATATACGGCACGCATCTTGCCACTGATAATTAAACTAAGGCGTAGCATTCAAAGTATTCAAGCCAATAAGAGATGAGAGGAGCACACCTCATGAGTTCTTTAGACCCAGTAAAAATGGCAACCCAATTCGCACAATTGGACACAAACCCATTCAAAAACCGTTACCAAGCGCAAGCTAATGTGTACCAGTCACAACTGTCAGCTTTTAATAAAGTTGAAAGCGCACTACGTGATTTTCGTACTGCAATGAAAGAGATGAATAACAGCACAAACAGCATCATCAAAAACAGTGCGACACTCTCTCAAGAAGGTAACTTTACTGCAAACGCGGATGCTAAAGCGCTAACGGGTAACTATCAGATTTTTGTAGAAAAAGTGGCAACGGCGCATCAAGTATCTACAGGAATGCCTGCAGACCTTGAGGCGACGACAGAAGTACCAACTACTGGATCTTTAGAATTCACCATCAACGGTGAAACAATGACTCTAGACTTGTCCTCCGTTGATGTTAATGGTGACGGCACTGCAACGATCAGCGATTTAGCCAGTGCGATTAACAATCACACGGACAACCCTGGCGTTAACGCCACTCTAGTTCGCTCGAATGGTCAAACACACTTTATGCTATCGAGCACTGAGACTGGTGTCGAAAATAAGATCAACGTATCTGCATCGGGTACTGGCCAAGCGTGGTTTGAAGACGCCTTCACCAACCTCAAGCAAATCAACGCTCCGCAAGATGCGGTTATGTGGCTAGGTGCAAAAGACTCAGGCCTGAAACTAACCAACGCAAGTAATACTTTTGAAGGTGTCATCGACGGTGTTGACATTACCGTATCTAAACCGCAAGCCGCGGGAGATTCTCCAATCGGTTTAAAAATTGGAGCTGATAGCGAAGGCACTAAAGAACAACTAGATAAGTTTGTGGAAACCTACAATGCCCTTGTTTCGACTATCGATCAGTACACCCAAATTGGCGGTGAAGATCAGAAACGCGGCGTGCTCGCTAGCGACTCGACATTGCGTTCTATTGAGAGTCAGTTAACGGGGTTAATCCGAGGTGAACACAATGGTATGCGCCTAAGCGAAATCGGCGTGAGCCTAGACCGCAACGGTAAAATGAAAGTTGATCAAGAAAAGTTCAAAGAAGCTCAACAAACAAACAGCGCAGGCTTAGAGGCGTTGTTTAATGGGGATGACGCTTTGCTAGATTCTCTTGACGCGATGGTAGAGCCTTTCTTGAAATTCTCATCAGGTACCTTCAGCACGCGTAAAGACGCAATACAGTCAAGCTTAGACCGAATCAAAGATAAACAAACCAATTTAGAGCGTAAGTACGAAATGTCGTACAACCGCTATCTCAAACAATTCACTCAAATGAATTCAATTATGACCCAAATGAACCAAACCATGTCCATGTTTAATGCTCAAAAATAAGACATTTGGTTCCAAATTTAGGAGAAATATTCATGCTTATGGATTCTGGTTACGATTCGTACCAACAAGTCGATCTCGACGCTCAAGCGGCAGCAGCAAATCCACACCAATTAGTCATCATGTTAATCGATGGCCTACTCGATGAAGTTGAACGTATTCGCGGCCACCTAGCCGCAAATCGTTTGGCCGAGAAAGGGAATGGAATCAACAAATGCATGAACATCTTGATTGGACTAACAAGTGCTCTAGATGATGAAAACGGCGGTGAAATTGCGGAAAACCTACGCCAGCTTTATGACTTCTGCCAAGTCGAACTTTATTACGCTAGCGTGCAAAACGATGCAAATCGCTTGGTTAACGTTGAGCGTGTAATGGGTAACATTCGTGAAGGTTGGATGAATTTTGGACAACAAGCATAAAGTATCGCCAGAGCGATTCCGTCATTTATCTCAGCTCATCCAGTTCGCCGCAAAAACGGCCGATTGGCATGCGCTCAAGCGGTACGACTTGCAGTTGCGAGAGCTTTTGATCAGTCACAAGCCTTTTTTGAAAGATCCTAAGCTTGCACCTGAAATCCAGCGAGCGAAAACAGTGCACGCTAATGCCTTCGCAGTATTAGAGAAGTCGACCAACGAGTTGAAAAAAGAGATGAACATGGTCAATGACCATCAAGAACGCGCTATGGCCTATCAATTAGCAATGACCATGGAGCTAACTCAATGATCATACCTTCTTCAACTCAGCACTCGGGTAATTCGCCAGCTAACAATGAGGGTCACATCAAGCAAGCGAACTCGGTACACGGCTTTTCTCATGGTTTTAAATCAGGGAACAAGCAGAATGGTGAGCAAGACTTTAACTCTGCGTCAGCGGTACCGAGTTTTCACCTTACGGCCTCTACTTTGAACAACGCAAACAAAGTACAAAGTCATGGTTTTGATACTGATGACCGCTCAGCTTCAGATCCGGATGCCAACTTGACCAGTACACCAGGGTTAACAGAATCGACTGATCTTGCAGCGCAAGCTCAAGCTTTAACCCAGGGTATGATTACCATGGCAGAGAAGCAGGCTGAGAAACTAGGAAAAGCGTCATCTTTAATTACTGCGAGCGAAGTTAAGTCTGTTACTCAAGATTCGTCTAACGCTATGTTAAACACATCATCAAAACAAGATGTGAAGCAAAGTCTGCCGACTTCATCGAGTTCGCGTTTGCCTATCTCCGGTGCTGAGTTTCAAACTCTTTTGAATCAACCTGTTCAAGGGCAACCAACCGCATCTCTACTTCAAGCACAAGCCCCTACAACACAATCTGCACATTCACCGGTTGCGACGAGTCATGTTCAAGCTCAAGGCTCTGAGTGGGCAGCGGTGCGTGTTGATACCACTGCCGGAAAGTGGGGGGAGCAAATGATGCAAGTATTACATGATCGCGTGACGCTCCAAGCTCAACAAAATGTACAAGAAGCAAAAATCCGCCTAGACCCACCAGACTTAGGGAAATTGGATTTACTTGTACGTGTTGAAGGTGACCGATTGAGTGTCCACATCAACGCCAATGCCGCAGCAACACGAGAAGCTTTAATGCAAGTTTCGGAACGATTGCGTACTGAGTTACAAGAGCAAAACTTCGTTCATGTCGATGTCAATGTTGGCTCTGATCAAAACCAAGGTCGAAATGACCCACATGCAAACGAAGAAGACGCCAATATTTTCGCCGCACGAGAATCTGGTGCATTCCAAACCACGACAACAACTAACTATTCAGAACACTGGCTAAGCACTCAAGCTTAGTAAATCTTCGAGGAAAAAGGTTATGACCAAACAACAAATGATCGCCCTGTTTATCGCCATGATCATCACCAGTGCCCTCGTTTCGGCCGTCACAATTATGGGCGGAATCTGGTACTTAAACAAACACGCTCAAGAGTCACCTGACTCTGGTTCACTGATCGAAGACTCTCCACTGTCTTTTTTGGTCACAGAACAACCGACAAGTAAAGGTCCTAGCTTCCATCCTTTGGACAAAGTCGTTTTGACCGTTAAAGGCAAGAAACAGACTCACTTTGTGATGCTAGAACTGGCAATTGAGACACGCCGTCCAGAGCGTATCAAAGAGATCGATGAATACATGCCTATGGTACAAAACTCTCTATTAAAACTGTTTAGCGACAAAACGTTTGATCAGTTACAGCAAGCGGGTGCCATCGATATTCTGCAAGACGAAGTGAAGCAAACGCTTCTACTCGCTTTTGCCAAAACAGACATCGTCCGAGAAATCGACGATGTTTTGTTGACTAAATATGTTGTGCAATAACGGAGCACAACCATGTTAGACATGAATGTACAAGACACTTACACCACAGAAGAGGAAGTGACAACACCGTCACGACCAATTGATGAAAACGCATTGCTACAACGTCATCAGGTCATGGTAAAACGCGTAGTTAACCAGCTGCGCGTTCATGCCACTTCTCACTGTAGTATTGAAGATATGCAGCAGATAGGCCTTATCGCTCTAGTCGAGGCTGGACGCCGATATGGCGATGTTGACGATCCTCACTTTCCTGCTTTCGCCGTTTGTCGAGTTCGGGGAGCTATTTTAGACGAATTACGCCGACTAGATTGGCGTTCACGTAAGACTCGTCAACAAGCCCACGAGCTCAACGACGTGACTCGAGATCTCACTCGAACGTTAGGTCGAATGCCAACGGATGCCGAAATCATCCAGGCTTTAGGGACGAATGAGCAAGATTATTACAACCGCCAAAATGCCGCTCTCGCAGGCGAGATGCAAAGCCTTGACCAACTGATGGAGAGCAGCGGTGATAGCTACATTGGCGGACAATACGATGGCATGGAACATGAACATATTCGTTATAGTTTAGACAGTGCTTTGGGTAAGTTACCTAAGCGCGATCAACTGCTCCTGACTCTGTTCTATCAACATGAACTCAACTTACACGAAATAGCTCTGGTATTGGATCTGACACCACCTCGTATATGTCAGCTTCACAAACAAGCGCTGAAACAACTCAACCAATTAATGTCCTCTTAGGAGTCACAAGATGCAAAAGTTTTTTGGAGTGCTCACTATCCTGGTGTGCGTCTTCGGTGGATATATGTGGGCCGGTGGTAGCTTAGGTGCTATCTGGCAGCCAGCCGAATTCCTTATCATTATTGGCGCCGCTGCTGGTTCTTTGATCATCGGTAATCCGCCTCATGTACTAAAAGAAATGCGTCGACAAGTGCCAGCGACCATTAAAGGTCCAACGGAAGAGCATGAGTACTACATGGAATTAATGGCACTACTCAACAACTTGCTAGAGACAGCGAGAAACCGCGGATACAAGTTTCTGGATTCTCATATTGAGGCTCCGGAGCAAAGCTCTATGTTCCTCGCTTACCCGACGATCGCAGAAGATCATCGCCTAATTTCTTTCATTACTGACAATTTACGTTTAATGGCAATGGGACAGATGTCGCCTCATGAATTAGAGGGACTGCTAGAGCAAGAAATCGAAGCAATACAGAACGAAATGCTTTTACCTTCACGCTCACTACAGCGTACAGCAGAAGCACTACCTGGCTTCGGTATTCTTGCAGCAGTTGGTGGCATTATTATCACCATGCAAGCTATTGATGGCTCAATCGCTATGATTGGGTATCACGTTGCGGCAGCTCTCGTTGGTACATTCATTGGTATTTTCGGTTGTTACTGTGGCTTAGATCCACTAAGTAACGCCATGGCTCAGCGAGTAAAACGTAATATGACTGCTTTTGAGTGCGTTCGTGCAACCTTGGTTGCCTACGTAGCGAAAAAGCCGACATTGCTCGCCATTGACGCTGGTCGTAAACATATTCAGCTAGACATCAAACCAACATTCAACCAAATGGAGAAGTGGTTAGCTGAACAGGAGGGATAATGCAAAAACAAGAGCATGTAGTGTTCAAACGTGCCAAAGTATACAGCCATGATGAGTCGTCTCATGGCGGCGCGTGGAAAGTCGCGTTTGCTGACTTCATGATCGCCCTAATGGCGCTGTTTCTTGTACTTTGGGTTATGCAGGTGGTAGACAAAGAAGAGCGTAAAGCGATTGTTGCCCACTTGCATAGTTCAAGCGTATTCGACAAGAGTTACGGCAACCCATTTGATACGTCACAAAGTATTTCTCCTATCGACTTGGCACAGGACTCTTCTGTGCCAAGTAAACACAACTCCAACCATGTGGTAAGCTCTTACTTCAAAGGTGATGGGGATGGACCAGAAATTGATTCTTTGATTCCTGGTAACTTCGATACTCAAGAGCAACTTGCCGCACTAGCGAAAGTAATTGAGCAAATGACTGCCCAAATTAATGCGCAGGGAAATGTAAACGTCACGGTGACATCACAAGGTTTGCGTATCGTCCTTCAAGATGATTACAAACAGCATATGTTCAGCCGTGGTGGTGCAGAACTTACTCCTTTTTTTGAAGATTTACTGCTCGCACTAGCACCTGTATTTCATCGTGTTAACAACCCTCTGATCATCAGCGGACACACAGATGCAATTCCATTTAAAAAGCGTTTTGGTCGTCAATCTAACTGGGCGTTATCAGCCTCTCGAGCAGACGTAGCAAGAAATACGTTAGTTGAAGGCGGTATGCCGGATGATAGAGTAATGCAGGTAACGGGTATGTCAGATAGAGCGCTGCTTAATCCTGATGAGCCAGATTCTAGCGAAAACCGTCGTATTGAGCTGTTTGTTTTAACGACTCCTGCCGCTAAAGTGCTTGAGACCCTTTTTGGCAACCACCAAGAAAGCGAACTGCAAAAAGCGAAAGATAAGGCTGAATTCAACCAACCAGTCATTCGTCAAGAAGTCATCAATTACTCCGGCGATACCGCCACCAGCGAAGTAAAAATTCAAGAATTATAATCTTAAAAGGTCACCACTCTGATGGTGACCTCTCTAACCAAAGCCTCTGTTACTGTGACTTTTTAGTTGAGTTCTATATGCACATAACATCATCCGAAAAAAGAAAAAGCGACTTACTGAAGAAAGCCTTTTTATGGCTCATTGTCTTCGATTACCTTTTATTGGCGTTTTTCTTAACTCAGCTATCAAGTATGACATTAAACAGCGGAACCATGATCAGCTTGTTACTTGTAGTTTATAACGTCTTACTTGTTTCGCTATGTTTTCAACGAACCAACAAGCAGGACTCTTACATTATCTACCCTGTTTTGTCCGCAACGTTATTAGCATTTGTCTGCTTTCTTTACTTCTTTTTTTTAATTTAGCTCCCCGACTCGACCATTGATTTTACTTTTACTGCTTTTTCGAAGTGGTCGAGCTGATGAGTCTGAATCCACCACGTAGCCGCTTCCATCAACAGCTCTGGGTCGTCATTTTTATTAGCGAAAAACGCATAAAATGAGAGACCAACCAATTCACCTTTACTCGCGAGCTTTTTGTCACAGACCTCTATAATTTTGTCTCTCAGCGAAGCTCTCATTTCTAATCCCTTAACCTAGTACATACTCACTAACCATACGGTTGAAAGAAATCAAATCAAACGAGCCTTTAATTTCAAAACGCACTCTTCCCACCTCACTCATGAAGAACTCGATTTCACAATCCAAATCAAAAGTACCAGAGGTCTCGATAGAAAATGCATTGATCTTACTGTAAGGCAAAGAAGTGTAATCCACTTTTGAGCCGGTAATCCCTTGCACATTTGCCGCTATCACTCGCTTGTTCGTAAACACCACTTGGTCACGAACTGTTTTAAAAGCAGCGAAAATAGTCTCACCATCAATCAAGAACTTAAGGAAGTCTTCTCTGGCATTAGAAACGTCAATCGGCTTAAGCTTAAATACAGAGGAATTGTCGAAATCAATCATAATTAATCCTTTGAGTGGGCGTTAGAACGAATTATCAACGTATCAGATAGCACCACTTTTGCCTACTCGCAACGCACGTTTCTGCTTGATTCGCCCAACAACGAAGCGTCACTCACTTCCACCCTTGCATCCATTGCTCAGAGTCTTTTAGGTCTTGCCAGTTCATCTCTCGGTCGCGTTTACTCATGACTGCCTCGATGACACATCTCACAACGTTACCATCTTCATCTAGTTCCATTTCTGTCACGACAAAATGCTTCTCTTTGTTTTTAGGTGAAATTGCCGTCCATTTACTGTGCAATAGTTTCTTAGGGTGGATTCTGTTCATCGCATTGTACCAATTTAACTACCATGTTGATGTATACGACTGAATACCAAGAGAGAATCAGATTTTGTTTTTGCAAACCGACAAAAGATAAAACCGCAAAAGAGATCACTCCCTTTCGCGGCTCTAACTACAATCCGACTAGGTCTTCTGACCATTCAGTCGAGGGTTTAAGTACTGACTTTGTAGCAACTGTAACCCTTTACCGACCAGAACAATCACTACCGCGCCAATCAGGACAGGCGTGAAGAGAAAACTCCATCCCTGCCCAGACGCCATGATCAAAATTGGATTTGCCCCCGCAGGTGGATGAGTGGTCTTCGTAATCAGCATCGCAGACACACCTAGCCCCGTCGCAATCGCGAGCGTGACCGGCGTGACGTCAACATACTGGCTAAACGCAATACCGATAGATGCCGTAATGAAGTGACCAATGATCACGTTTTTTGGTTGAGCGAGAGGGCTGCTAGGCACCCCAAACACCAGTACTGCGGTAGCACCAAATGGTGCCATCAGGAGTACAACCTCAGTCAGTGATACCTCAGCGTAGGACAATACGCCAATAGCCAACGTAGCGCCAAGCCCGGCAACCAACGATAAAATTAAATTATTCATAAACACCTCAAAGTAGACCGAATTGTCTACAAAATAAAATAGACAAATCTGTCTACCTTTGTCAATATGTGTTTATGGAACTTTTTGAGGACGTAGTTATGAACAAAAAGAAACAGTTATTGATCGACACAGCTTTGTCACTGTTTTATAAACAAGGCATCAACTCTATTGGCATCAATGAAGTCCTCAATGTTTCCGGCGTGGCTAAACGCACGCTATATAACCATTTTGAGAGCAAAGAAGCGCTTATCATCGCCGCATTAGAACAACGCCACCAAGTATTTATGGAATGGTTGGAGGAAAAGCTTTCTTCAGCACAAACGTGCGCGGAGGTGATCGATCAGTTATTTACAGCACTCAACGGCTGGTTTCATGGCTCTGAAGAAAAGTTGGGCGAGTTTCGCGGTTGCTTTTTCATCAATACGTCCGCGGAATTCAGTGACGACAGTGGCGAGATCGCAACGTATTGCCGCTACCATAAGCAGCAAGTCAGAGAGCTAATTCAACGCTATCTCAAATCAGACAACGCTGCATTACTCGATGCCATTTGCATCATGAAAGAGGGCGCGATCACTACCGCTTACATGACGAAAGAGTACGACAACGTCACGAAAAAATGCGTGACCATTTTGCACAAGCTGTAATGCGGTCAGGTATAGTCATTTGCGGATTAAGTATTCAAACCAAAGGCACCAATCGGTGCCTTTTGTTTTACTTAGTGAGTCTACTTACAGCTCGTGCTCGGTGCGTGCGATGATGTCGTCTTGCGCGTCTGGTGATAGCGCGGTGAAAAACGCTGAGTAGCCTGCAACTCGCACAACAAGATCACGATATTGTTCAGGGTTCTTCTTCGCAGCTAGCAAGGTCTCACGAGAGACGATGTTGTACTGCACGTGCCAACCTTTGTGGTGGTTGAAGAAGGTACGAATCAACATAGAAAGCTTGAGCTTATCCCCTTCAGACTCAACCGCTGCAGGGCTTAACTTCTGGTTAAGCAGCACGCCACCAAGGATCTTATTCGCTTGAATCTTACCAACCGAGTTGTACACTGCCGTTGGACCTAAACGGTCTGAGCCAGATGACGGGCTTGCACCTTCTGCCAATGGCGTTTTCGCTTTACGACCGTCTGGCGTTGCCATGGTTGAAGCACCGAATGGGACGTTTGCCGAGATACTTGATGTACCTGCGTAGTAACCGCCGCCAATTGGACCACGCCCATGACGTGTATTAACGAACTGCTCTAGCTCATCAATGTACACTTGGTACGCGTCTGCCAGTAGTTGGTCTACTGCGTCATCATCGTTACCGTATTTTGGTGCAAAGTTGATAAGACGTTGGCGAAGCTGCTCGTTCTCCATGCCGTCGAAATCTTCAGCCAATGCTTTTGCTAGCTGTTGTTGTTGTGAGATAAGGGGTTGGGTGATTTGCGCATCATCGAAAACAAGGTGCTTGATGGCGGCTAGGCTGTTACCCAAGTTTGCGATACCGACTTGCAAGCCAGATACCCAATCGTATTTCGCGCCACCTTCTTTCACGGTTTTACCGCGAGCTAAACAGTCATCCACCAGCGTTGAACAGAATATGTCTTGCGCTTGCTGTTCAAGCACGCTGTCGACGACTGTATCAATCTCAATCGATTTACGGGTGTAGTAGCGGATTTGCTCTGCCCAAGAAGCTGTCACTTGCTCAAAGTTCTCAAAGTTGCCTTTTGCTAATGACTTATCGTGCGGCAAGAAAGCTTTACCCGTTGTTGCATCCACACCTTCGTTCAATGAAGCAAGCAAGATACGAGCGAAGTTAATGAAGCTCATGCCCGTACAACGGTACCCCCATTTGCCCGGAACCGCCGTTTCGATACAGCCGATAGATGCGTAGTTGTAAGCGTCTTCTTTCTCTACGCCAAGCTTGATGAATTCAGGAATGACAATCTCATCGTTGTTGAACGCAGGCATACCGAAGCCGCACTTAATCACTTCGATACAACCCATTAAGAACTCTTGGTTCAAACCTTCGTGGTAACGCACACTTAAGTTAGGTTGCGTCGAACGTAACTGGCCACAAGATTCCAGAATCGCCCAAGAAAGTGGATTCACTGCGTCTTCTGGCTCACCCTTTTCATTCAACTTCTGACCGCCAATACACACGTTTTGGTACAGCGGAGAACCTGCGGAGGCTTTAGAGTGCGCACCAGAGCGAATCTTGTTAACTTCAAGCAGCTTCAACCAACAGCTTTGTAAAAGCTCTAATGCAAAGTCTTTCTCAATTGTGCCGTTTTCGATATCACGAACATAAAATTCGTTGAGGAACTGGTCCATACGACCGAAAGAAACCGAGTGACCATTCGATTCGATTTGTAGCATCAACTGAACGAAGTAGCTCAATTGCAGTGCTTGCCAGAAGTTTTCTGGTGCGTGGCTCGCGACATGACGACAGTTTGCCGCAATGCTTTCTAACTCAGCTTTGCGTAGCGGGCGCGTCTCTTCTAACGCCATTTTTGCCGCCAATTCAGAGTAGCTCACTATGTGGTCTTGAATCGCAAGCAGCACGATTTCGACCGACTTGTAGAACTGCTCTTTCTTCAAGCCTTCAAAGGTCGAAACATCATTGTTAACACGGTGCTGACGAACATCCTCTAACAAACCGTTCATGCCTAGCTTAAGGATTTTCTCGTTATCCACCGCAAGGTGCGCGTCACCCGAAGTCATGTTGCCTTCAGCTTTAATGATGGTGCTGGCTAAGATTTCTTGCTGCTCATCAGTGAACAAGCCGTAACAACGGTCTTGAACGGTTTTACCACGCCAATACGGTGTGATGCTGTGGATGCTTTGCTTATCTTCTTCAGTGACAGCAAAGCCAGCACCTGGTCGGTCGGCTAGCTCATCAATTTCCGCTTCAATCCAACGCACTGTGTATTCTGGGAAAATAGGCGCAGCGCGCACTTTGCTTGCTTGGTTACCGACGATCAATTCATCGTGTTTAATCCAAATCGTTCGAGTGCGTAAGTGCTCTTGCAGTGCTAGCGCACGTTGGACAATTACAGGTTTGTCTTCGTTTGCTTGATAAGCACGAGTGTATGCCTCTGCACGCTCGGTACAGACAGGTGGCGTTACGATATTTACCAGTGCCGATT
This sequence comes from Vibrio sp. 1401, assembly GCF_033340295.1. NCBI lineage: Bacteria > Pseudomonadati > Pseudomonadota > Gammaproteobacteria > Vibrionales > Vibrionaceae > Vibrio > Vibrio sp. 1401. The sequence continues at coordinate 40,843 of NZ_JAWOWF010000037.1, read as the reverse complement.
TGTGCGCTTTGATACGCTCAGGAAGGTAATTCAGGTCCATAGTTAACCTCTTACAATCACGTTAAATTGGGTGTTTTCGCTTGCGTATTGCATGGCGCTTTCTAGCAGTTCTGGTTTGTTTAATGGCTTGTCAGAACACTCGTAAGGCATATCGAGCAAACGGTATTTATTGATGCCGAGCGTGTGGTACGGCAGCAAGTGAAGTTCTTGGCAGCTTTCTAGTGAAGCCGCAAAATCGATGATGTCTTTCAACTCTTCGATGGTGTCATTGAACCCCGGTACCACTGGAACGCGAATCACAATGCGTTTCGCGATAGGTGCCAGTTTTCGGAAATTGTCTTTGATGCGTTTTAGTGAACCTTTCGCCCAGCTAAGAAACTTCTCTTCATCGGTATGTTTTAAATCCGCCAACCAGCAATCAATATGCGGCGCGGCTTTTTCGACGTTCTTCCACGGCACATGCATGCACGATTCAATAGCGGTAGAGACTTGGTTGTCATGCAGACGCTGCGCGAGTTCTGCCACCAAATCCGCTTGCATGAGAGGCTCACCACCTGAGAAGGTCACGCCACCTTGGCTTTGGTCGTAGAAAGGTTTGTCTTTCATCAAGGTGTCGAACAGCATGTCTGATTTTGCTTCTTCACCGCAGACAGTCAGTGCTTGCGTAGGACAGACGTTTCGAAGCGCGATCAGTTGGTCTTCTTTGATGGTTTTGCGATTAATGATGATCTGGTTGTCGATACGTTGAATACCATCACCCACCGTTTCACTATCCGCTGTAGATTGAGTTGTGGCTTGATAAGCAGAAACGCACAGCTGGCAATCTTCCATGCAGCTTCGCTGATCAAACAACAGTGAATGCTTTTCGCTGCGGCTTTCTGGGTTTTGACACCAAGGGCAAGACAAGCTGCATCCTTTAAGAAAAAGAATGGAACGAATGCCATCGCCATCATGGGTAGAGAATCGTTGGATATTGAAATACATCTCTGCTTGCCTCTTGGTCTGTGCTACCGCTGTGTACCTAATTCGTTTCTTTCTTACTGGTTAAGTCTTATGAGCGGTTTTTCTTTGTTCGAACTGAAAGCTTCATTTGAGCGTTTACAAGTTTCACTCAGCTTTCATTTAATGAAATTATTATAGCTTCAAATGAAATTTCAATTGATCAAAATCAAGATCTCGTTCGATTGTCAGATCTATAGTGATCCCATCATCAAAACGAAGATTTTGTTTAAGGTAGAAACCATGATTGAACTTTATTTAGATACTGCTGATGTGGCAGAAGTAAAACGCTTTAACCAGTGCCTACCGCTAAAAGGCGTGACGACAAACCCAAGCATTTTGGCGAAGTCAAAACAGGGACTGAATGAAACCCTAGCAGGCATGCAAGAAGCACTTGGCGGTACACCTCGCTTTCACGCTCAAGTCGTGAGTTCAACCGTCGAAGGTATGGTGGCAGAAGCGCGCCAACTGAATGAATTGCCTTACGACATAGTGGTAAAAGTGCCAGCAACAGAAACCGGCTTAGCAGCAATTAAGCTAATGAAAAAAGAGGGAATTCAGGTTCTTGCTACCGCTATCTATTCAGCTCAACAAGGTTTCCTAGCGGCACTGTGCGGTGCTGACTACCTAGCACCTTACGTAAACCGCATTGATGCGATGAACGGCAACGGTGTTGAAGTGGTCGCGGATCTTCAATTGTTGCTCGATCAAAACCAACTACCAGCGAAGATTTTGGCAGCCAGTTTCAAAAACACTCAACAAGCGATGGAGGTGATGAAACTAGGCATCGAAGCCATTACATTACCAACCGATGTGGCGGCACAAATGTTCGCTCACCCAGCAGTAAAACCGGCGGTTGAACAATTCGATAAAGACTGGAAAGAGACGTTCGGCGAGAAACTTTCATTTGAAAGCTAATTAAAAGTAGCAGCTAGACTTCTTAGTTAACAATAAAGGGAATCTGAACTCACCCTGTGCGCCGGTGAGTTTAAGATTCCCTTTTGTATTTCATATAAAGAGGTGAGGTTTACAGCAGTTCTCTATTGGTCAGTGACCAAAGGTACACGCGCTTGAGTAAACTGATTTTGAGCCTCTTACGAATACCTCGTTTGGAATGTCGAAGTCGGTCTGGTAGTACAATGGCTTTCATCTCGGTTTTCATTTCTTTTCCATCCACCAACACAGTAGACCTCCGATGCAGTAAGCCAGCAGATCTTTCCAATCAAATGTAGCGCCCAAAATTACAGCCAGAGGCGATGAAGATTCGATACCAAGCCAAGCTGCGACCTGAAGCAATTGCCCCAACTCGACAGCAAACGCAATCAACACCACCAATGAAACCAGCCAGTTAACGGGCATAGATAACATACTTGCAAGAAAGTAGTAGAGCCAAACCACAACGAGAACATCACCAACTGTCGGACGAATAAAGCTGTCTCGAACATAGAGCGCAATAACGACCAATGCGATAAAACACACCAAGCTTTTCAGTCCATTTTTTACCGAAAATCGCAGGTGGATAGCGCACGTTTCTTCCACCATATTGCTTGGTTGACCAGTAAGAGTGACTCGTTTAAAGATCTTCATGATTCGCCTTTGCACTTTCTTCTGCTTTCTTATTTCGTGCGTACCAGTCGATGTTGCGTGTAATAACCATAGTGAAGCTCAAAATCGCAAAACACAGTAATGTACCCATGACCAATGCGTAGCTTTCTGCTTGTAGCAAGCCAAACAGTAATCCGTAGAGAGTAAGTAAACACGCTCCGAATATCGCGCCGTGTTTGGTGTTGCTCAACATACCGCTCACATACACACTTAAAAGCCCCGTCGATGCGACTGCTGACACCACATACGCCCAGTTAAAGCCGAGGTGTTCACTCATCGAAATCAGCAATAGATAGAAAAGCGCTAAAGCCAGACCAATAAAACCGTATTGTACTGGGTGAACCGGACGCGCTTGGAACAGCTCCAGCAAGAAGAAACTCGCAAACACTAATGTGATAACCAACAGTGAATAGTTCACAGCTCGATGAGATTTCAAATAGTGGTCCACGGGGTCAATCAAATCTACGCCCATTTGTCGCTGTTCAAGCTCGTGACAAGCGTGATTCGATGACAAACAGCTTTGGAACAGCTGCGCGATATTGGTAGAGAAGTTATTGCTCGCCCACTGTGCATTAAATCCATCTTCAGATACCTCTGACGACACCGGTAAGTAATCACCGATAAAGCTTGGATGCGCCCAAGTTGAAGAGAGTTCAACCGTTGTTTGGCTGCCGATTGGTATGACTTGAAGCTGACCCATCCCTTGCAGCAAGAAGTTAAGATCGAAAGCCAAAGGTTGTGCTGGGTTTAGGTCTGCAAGTGTCAGATCACTATGGAAGCCTTGTGGTAACTGATTTAACCCCGTTCCCGGTGCGACTTCGATATCAGAGCTCGCCATGGTCATGTCATCCAAACGAATCAATCCACGGCTGTCTTCAATGCCAACGACTAGGCTCATGTTGTCAATATCAAGCCCCTGCAACGCCGCGAGTTCGTCTGCATCAAAAGTGCCTTTCAGTGCCACTTGTGCTTTGTATAAACGCGCGCGGTAAATGCCTCGGTACTTTTCAAAACTGTCCAGATTCGCGCTCATATCAAAAGTGCTAGGTAGGAGGAATTTACGACGCTCTTTAATCTGTACTTTGTCATCTCGGTAACTGGTTTCGGTGTAGTTAACCATGATGAATGGACCAATGATGCGCTGTTCGCCGCTGCTGCTGCGTGCGATGTCGTTTCTGACTTCATCTTGGCGATATGAGCGTTCTGAGATCAGCCCTGTGACCATTGAAAGCGGGATTTGCAGTAAGACAAACAAAAACAGCACGAAGGCGAACTTCGTGCCGAGTTGGTTATTGAGGATCTTTTTCATGTTTCATTCTCCATTTGCTGATGGGAGTAATCTAAATCAGCAATTTGGAGAATGAATGGAGCTAATGTGGAGTTTCTATGGAGTTGGTAAAATCAGGGTCACTTTCACGCCAGCATCGACGTTTTCGACTTGCAACTGACCTTTGTGCAGCTTGATCACTTGCTCAACAAAATTAAGCCCGAGCCCAGTGCTCTTAACACCATTTTCCCGAGCGAGGGAGTAGAAGCGCTCGGTTAAACGAGGCATTGCATAGTCGGGAATGTGAGGACCTGAATTGAAAATCGACAGGCACACCTTTTCTTTCGTGACCTCAGTTTTCCATTCAATGCATCCCTCTGAATGAACAAAATCCAGCGCATTGTCCATCAGGTTAAAAACGGCTTGTTTCAGTAAGAAGGCATCACCAAGTACGGAGAGATGGTCATCAATTTGGATGTTGGCAGTGACCGACTTAGCACTCAAACGCGCATCCGCCGACTCAACCACTTCATTGACCATTTGTTCTAGCGAGATAGCTTCGACTTGCTCTAGCTCAGGGCGCTTTTCAAGACGAGCAAGTTCTAGCAACTTATCAATCAATGACTGCATGCGATCGCTCTCTCGCTCAATGTTGCCAGCAAAGCGCGTGACCTTTTCTTCAGGCAACGGCATTTGCAATATTTCACTCGCGCCTTTAATCGCTGATAACGGGCTTTTCAGCTCATGAGTCAGCGTCTGTACGTACTCTTCCACATATTGTTTACCATCGAGCTGATTGCGCATTTTCTCCAATGCGTCGCTTAGCGTGCCGTACTCATAAAAGATACGAAATGTCGGCTTAGAGACCTTTTCACCCTCACCCATTTTGGTCGCGTAGTCTTCTAGCTTGTTCAATGCCGAGTGAATTCGCCAAGCAAATAATGCTCCTGCCAATAGCACTAAACCACTCATCCACACCATCCAAAACAATACATTGCGTTTAGAAAGATCGATGAAAGGTTGTACTGAGCGATTGGATTTTGCCACCGTTACGCTGCCAATGATTTCACCTTTGTGGTAAATGGGCGCAGCCACGTGCATAACGGTTGAGAGCGGATCTTTCGGGTCTTCGATGGTACTGCGCGCGCCGTATTGACCACGCAACGTGAGATAAACATCGTTCCATTGCGAGTAGTCTTTGCCTACGTCTTGCTGCCAAGAATCCGCAATCACAATGCCTTGTTTATCGGTGATGTAAATTCGATGGTTAATCGCTTTTTTACCGATTTCCCAAATGCGCGCTTGAGGCTCTCGCTGTCCATAAGCCGTTAATAGTTTGGAGAAGCGACTCTCAGACAACTTGTCATTCGCGACGTCTTCTTCCGCCAATACCGCGAGTAAGTTCGCCATATCCACTAGCGTCTCTTCGGTGGTTTGGCGCACGGTTGGCTTAAGTTCTTGGACAACCGTTTTGCTCACCATGTAAGCCGTCATCCCGACTAAGATGAAGTAGAGAAAAAACAGTCTGAGTCCAAGCGGGATCTTCGGCCAGCGATTCATCATTCACCTTTAATGCAGTAAAAGTAACCAAAGCCACGTTTGGTACAGATGCGTTCAGACATCTCAAACGGCTTCAACTTATGGCGAATGGCTTTGATGTGGGTATCGATATTACGCTCGTATGCAGCTTCCGGCGCCATGTCAGCAGCGACCATAAGTTGCTCTCGGCTCAATACATTGGAAGAGACAGAAATCAGTTTATCGAGGATTTTGAACTCCACCGCGGTCAGCCCAAGCATTTGCCCGCCAACACCGTAGTCGAAGTTCTGCGCAACTAAATCATGGTTCAATGGAGGTTGTTCTGGAACAGCTACAGGCTCTGGTTTGTCCTCCATCATTGGCGCTTTAGCTTTGATTCGAAGTTTAATGCGAGCCAACATTTCGCGCGGGCTAAATGGCTTAGTCACGTAATCATCCGCGCCAATTTCCAAACCGACTACGCGGTCAATTTCATCGCTTCTTGCGGTGAGAAAGATTATGGGAATATCAGAAAACTCACGGATGGTTTTGCATAATTCAAAACCATTGCCATCCGGTAAGCCTACGTCTAAGACAAGTAACGCTGCGGAGTTGTGCTGCAAAAAAGCTAAGCCCTCTCCTGCTGTTGTAAACCACTCTGCGTGGTAGCCATCCATCTCTAATACATGAATCAGGTTCTCTGCGATAGCAGATTCATCCTCGATAATAAGGACGGTGGGTTGTTCGCTCAATGTCTTAGCCTCATTGACGGTGTTTATCTTTATGTTGGTATTATCACTTAATTTGGGGCCAAGGCTAGTGGATTGATGCAGCAAAGGCGCAGTTCGTGGATAATACTAATCAAACACACTTCTATTCAGCATAATAAATTTATCACTTAGATTAATGAGTCACCACAATTGTGAATACAATGATTTCAACCATTGATATGAACAGTGTTCATTTTAAACTCAAGTTATCAATTCGATTTTATTTAAAGGACAGTCACTGATGAAAAGAGCGCTAATCCCCCTGGCTTTACTGACTTTGCTCTCAGGTTGCGCCAGCATGTCTCCGGATGAGTGCAAAACGGCGAACTGGTACAACGTAGGTTATCAAGATGGCCGAGATGGCAACGATCCAAACATTATCAATAGCTATACCGAAGACTGTGGTGAAGCGGGTGTGACACCCGACCGAGCGAAATGGAAAGAAGGCTTTGATAAAGGCACTATCCAATATTGCTCACCAGACAATGGGTACACTGTCGGTATCGAAGGCAAAGAATATTACGGTGTATGCAGCAGCAAAGAGTTTATTGAGAACTACCAGTTAGGTCATCAAGAATATCAACGCCAGCAACGCATCCAACAAATCGATACTGAAATCTCGGTCATCGATAATCAGCTTGATGGCAATCCAGACAAAGATAATGCCAAGAGACTGAAAGAGAAGAGAAAGCGATTGGCTGACGAGCGTTCAAGCCTCTTGTCGCCAACCATCAACTTGAATCTGAATTTCTAAATCGATTGGATTTAGCTTCTAAAAATTCATGGCCCTAGCTCAGTTCTAGGGTCATGAATTGACTGTTCGGATCGAGTTCGTAATCCCCGAACGGCTCGCAGTACACAAAGCCATGCTTTTCATACAACAGGCGCGCTGGTTTAAAAAACTCCATCGAGCCCGTTTCTAAACTCAAGCGCTGCAAACCTTTTTGCTTCGCTTGCTCAATCACATGAATCAATAATTGAGATGCCACACCTTGGTTTCTTGCCGTAGGCGTGGTGCGCATGGATTTCAGCTCCGCGTGTTGGTCATCCAACTCTTTAATCGCCGCACACCCAAGCAGTTGCTCACCTTTCCATCCGGTCCAAAATGTCACTTCTGGCGCTTTGAGCTTATCTAAATCTAACGCATGCACGCTTTCTGGTGGTGACGTGGCGTACATGTCCTGTAAATGTCCTTCCAACAGCGCTATCACTTGCGGCCGTTCTAAATTGTCGATTTCAATCCTCATCTTTCCACCCTTGGTTTTTCCTAGCTAAAGCGGCTGTCTCATAATGTGTTGCGGTCCAACGGGGCCGCCGTGGTAAAGCTCATTGGTATCTTCAAACCCTGATTTTAAATAGCACTGATAAGCGGGTATGTTGCGGCAATTCACAGTGAGATAAAGCGCATCAAACTCGGGATAATGGCGTTTGGCGAAATCGGCAAACTGTTGAATGGCTTGCTTGGCGATACCTTTGCCTTGATGACGGTGATCCACCAGCAAAGCACGTACGCCTAAGCTGTTTTTCGGGCAAAAATCGTATTTCTCACTGTAAGCTGCATCAAATAGAAAAAAGCCAACCACATCATCGTCTGTCAAAATCAGATGCGGAAGTTCTGTAGGTTCAAGACGCGTAAGCATTTCACCCACATCCGCGACCGTAAACTGCGATTGCTCTTCTAGCACGCTAAGTTCGCAAGTTTGTTCATGTCGCTCAGGCGAATACTTTTCAATGGTAATCATAATCTTCCTTGTTGTTTTTACGCTCAATTCATACAGGGTATGTCGTAAATAGAAATACCTGGTGTCGTATTTCCCACTCGCAGGCAAACGTTTAGCACTCTATTATCCTCCCCATTCGATAGAGAGGTTTCCATGTCCCGTTTTTTACTTTGCAGTTTTGCACTCGTCTTACTCTACCCTACTGCCATTGATTTGTATCTTGTTGGTTTGCCTCAAATTGCGTCAGATCTCAACGCCAGTGAATCTCAGTTGCATATTGCGTTTTCGATCTATTTAGCTGGTATGGCTACCACCATGTTATTCGCGGGAAAAATTGCAGACTCTGTGGGACGAAAGCCTGTTGCCGTCGGCGGCGCGATGATCTTCGTGCTCGCGTCTTTTCTCGGCGGAATGGCTGAACAACCAAACGCTTTCTTGATTGCTCGCTTTTGCCAAGGCATCGGTGCTGGATCTTGCTATGTCGTCGCGTTCGCGATTTTACGCGACACGTTAGACGATGAACGCCGCGCGAAAGTATTGTCGATGCTCAATGGCATCACCTGTATCATTCCAGTGATCGCACCCGTGATTGGTCACTTGATTATGCTGAAATTTCCTTGGCCGAGTTTGTTTACCACGATGGCAGGAATGGGCATTCTCGTCAGTGTATTGGCCATTTTTGTTCTCAAGGAATCACTACCCAGCCAACAAGGTGAAGAACAGACAACGCCAGAGAGCCATCAAGAGACTTTCTTCGAGCGATTTTTTATCAGTAGGCTGATCATTACTGCGCTTGGAGTGACCACCATTCTGACCTTTGTTAACGCTTCACCAATTGTTGTGATGGGTATGCTTGGTTTTGATCGCGGTGGCTATTCTTCCATCATGGCGGGGACTGCGACGATCAGTATGTTGATTTCGTTCTCGGCGCCATTGGTATTGGGGATTTTTAAACAGCGAACCTTAATGATAACCTCTCAAGTATTGCTCGTTTGTTCAGCCATCGTGCTCAGTGCAGCCCATTTCCATGATGGACAACCTTTTTACTATGTGTTCGGACTTGGGCTGATTTGCGCTGGCTTCGCTTGTGGCTTTGGCGTGGCCATGAGCCAAGCGCTCAGCCCATTCTCTCAACAAGCTGGCGTGGCGAGCTCAATACTGGGCATTGCTCAAGTTTGTAGTTCCGCGTTCTATATTTGGTTTATGGGTTTCATCGGCGTTAGTGCACTGAATATGTTGGTGTTTATCTTAGTGTTAGGTAGCGTAATCAGCCTTGCTCTAATACTATTGATTCCAAAGCCTGTTCACGATACCCATTATGAAGAAATCCCTAGCGCGACTTGATTTAAACTTACTGTTCACTCTGCAATTATTGTTGCAAGAGCAAAGCGTCTCGAAAGCCTCGAAAAAGCTGAACGTTACGCCCTCTACCGTAAGTAAGTCGCTCAACAAACTTCGTCATTGGTTCGATGATCCTTTGTTTGTCAAAACACCTAAAGGTCTTGCGCCAACGCCCTTGGCGCAAAGCATGGAGCAAGATCTTGCAGAATGGCTGCAAATTGGCTGCCAGATTGCAGAAAAACGCAGCGATATTACGCCTAAAGGAGTGCGTTTTGATATCACGATTGAGTCGCCATTAGTGCTCACAATGCTGGACAGACTCATCGTCGCTATCCACCAGCGATACCCTGAAGCGAAAGTAAAAACCAGTAACTGGGATTACGACTCACTCGACGCCATCATTCGAGGCGAGGCGGATATCGGTTTTACCGGCCGAGAAAGCCACCCTAGATCGAAAGAGTCGTTGGATCTTCTGCCTTATTTCTTGGATTTTGAGATTCTATTTTATGACCTGCCGATGGTGTATTTACATAAAGATCATCCGGCATTACAGCAAGAGTGGAATCTCGAGACCTTTCTGAGCTACCAACACATCAATATTGTTTGGGAAAAAAGTGAAACTTGGGCGTTGGATGAAGTATTAACGGAACTAGGGCTACAGCGCTCTATCGGGCTGACGATGTCCAACTTTGAGCAATCTCTTTTTATGGCAGCGCAGCCGACGCATGACATGATCACCACCGCGCCGCACTATTGCAAAAGTTACACAGAAAAGCTGCATCTCGATTTGGTGTGCTTGCCAATTCCATTAGACCAAGCTCAACAAGACAAGTTACTGATTCCATTTACCATGATTTGGCATAAACGCAATGCGTACAATCCCAAATTGCTATGGTTGAAAAACACCATTAAGTCATTGTACAAACAACCTTCCCAACCACAGTAAGACTCAGGCTAAGGTCAGGTTTTCTCTGGTTATTTTTAATGACTTTCTTGCTCTGATAGCTATAACTAATCACTTTATCAACTAATAAAAATGTTCTTTTGGATCTACACTAGCTGTTCATTTACACGCTAAGGATCAAGGATGTCGACCTTTTTACTCACTGCCATTGCAATGCTGGCGTTCGCTGCCAATTCATTATTGTGTCGAATTGCCTTGGCAGAAGGGTTAATTGATGCAGGAAGCTTCACGCTCGTTCGATTGATATCTGGCGCGATTACCTTAATCGCAATGCTTGTCGTGAGAGGCCAGTGGAAAACCGATCGGCCAACTTCTCGCTTTCGCTTTTTTGCTGGCGTGGCGTTATTTGGTTACGCTGCCCTTTTCTCTTTCGCGTACTTACAACTGGCGACAGGAACCGGTGCTTTGCTTTTGTTTGGTGCCGTGCAACTGACGTTACTGGCAATCTATTGGTGGCAAGGTGAGCGCTTTCAGTTTCTCGAAATCATCGGTATCGGCCTTTCGATTGTTGGCTTTGTTTGGTTAATGTTGCCATCTGCCACTCGCCCCGATATCAGTTCTGCACTTCTCATGTTGATTTCTGGCGTTTGCTGGGCTGCGTTTACTGCGCTCGGCAAACAAGCGCCTTCTCCAAGTAGTGGCATCACGTGGGGATTCATCGCTGCATCTATAATTGGCATACTCCTATCACCATTGATGCTTTCCTCAATCCACCTTTCTTTGAGCGGAGTGTTGCTCGCTATCGCATCTGGTGCCATTGCCTCTGGCCTTGGTTATACGCTTTGGTACCAAGTCGTACGTAAGCTCTCTTTGCTTCAAGCCGCCGTCAGCCAACTTTCCGTGCCAGCCATTGCTTTGCTACTCGGCAGCATCGTACTCCACGAGCCTCTTTCACTGCATATTCTTTTAACCAGCGGCATCATTCTTGGTGGGATCGCTTTGGTTTTTTTATCTCGATCCAAAAAAACAAACGAACAATCGGCAAGCCGATAAAAAGTAATAACTTTCCCTCTCAAGTACCCATTCATCATCTATGCTTTTTAAAGCAGTAAAGCTCATTGCATATGGTACAAGTGGTCTGCTTTGGTACCAGGCGAAGAATATAAGGTGAGAATTGGCTCACACAATGCAGCGATTTTGTTTCAAAAGTGAGAATCATCACAGATCGCGCATTTGCTCGTTTTAGGCGTTTCACCAATAACGCCAAGGGCTAGCACGAGATCAAGCCAAATACGCACTTTTTGTTTTGACAAAGGGTTTACAAAGCACACTTTTTCACCCGCTATATTCCGCCCCCCGAATTTATTCAGAACAAGATTCTGATTATTCATATAAGAAATTCATCAACTTATAACGATAAGCCTGAGCAAACTTTGACACTATGAACGACAAAATAAAATTCGCTATTAAAGTATCGCTTAGCCTGACTCTGGCTTATCTGATCCCGTTTGCCATGGGTTGGCCGCAAGCATCGACGGCCGCAACTACTGTAATGCTGATTGCATCGACAGGCAGTCGTCGTGAATCACTCGCCAAAGGTACCTTACGCGTGTTAGGTACATTGGTTGGTGCCGTGGTTGGCTTGTTACTGGTGGGGTTGTTTGCTCAAGACCGCTTGCTGTACATGCTGAGCGTGTCGGTTGTGGTCTCTTTCATTTTTTACTTCCGTAATGCCTATCAAAAAGATCCAACGCTACTCATGCTGACCGGTGTGATGACGTTGATGATGTCCAATGGCGGTGACGCAGAGGGTGCGTTCCTTTATGGCGTTGACCGCGCCTATATGACGGTGTTTGGGGTGGTGGTTTACACACTCGTGGGGACTTTCTTATTCCCGACCAAAACAGAACAAAACCTAAGACAGCTCATCGAACAACTCAACCAAGCACAACGCGCGTTGTTCACCGCTATCTTGCAAAATTTCGAGCAAAAATCGGCAGGGCAAATCTCTCCTCAAGAAGGCGGAGAAGAAAATCCAGAAACGGAAGAGCCACAACCTCCTAGCGTGGACACTCTCATCGAACAGATGTTTGCCGCTCAAAATGCGCTCGAACAGCGTTTTGCCACGGTCAGTGTGGAATGCAGTGACGTGTCGGCCTACATGAAAGAGTGGCGCTTGGCAGTTCATTTGAACAAGCAGGTAACGCAACAATTGACCGTCGCGGCGCACAGCCACTTTAGCCACCAGCAAGACCGTGAAAGCATCAGCAACTTTGATCAAGCCGTGGCGGAAATTGACGCGCTATTTGATACCTGCCAACAAGTCTGGGACGAAAAAGAACCCGCTTATCGTGCTCAGGAATTCAAAGTCAAATACAACCAAGCGTTGCTAGAAAACGCAGCGCACCTAGAGAAAGGCTCTGCGCTTACGCTTGGTCACCTATTGGAACTGATGCATCAAAACTTGTCGCGTTTAGCGGAGAGCATTAGCTGTATTGACTCTGTGACGAACAATGTCTCCTTTGACGTGCCACTGCCGAAACCGAAAGGCAAGTTTCTATGGTGGGACGCAGAAAACTTTAAAACTGCGGTCAAAACCTTTGTTACCTATTGGATTGCAGGACTGATTTGGATTTATTTCAATCCACCAGGCGGCTACTCGTTCGTGGTCTTCTCGACCATGTTTATGTCTTTGCTGTCGTTCGTGCCTGTGCACCCAATTTTGTTGCTTGTGCTGTTCACTTTCGGCTTCTTGTTCGCGGTGCCTTCTTACGTCTTCATTCTTCCGCAATTGGATCTCGGGTTAGAACTTGGCCTGTTCATCTTTATCTACACCTTTATCGGCTATTATCTGTTTAACGGGCCAGTGACGATTTTCTATATGATTGGCTTGTTTGTTCTTGGTTTAGACAACAACATGTTTTATCACTTCGGGATCCTCATGACGATCATGCTGTTGTTCTACATGGTGGTGTTCATGATTATTTTCGCGCACTACTTCCCGTTTAGCTCACGACCAGAACACCTCTTTTTGACCATAAAAGAACGCTACTTCCGACATACCCGAGAGCTGTTCACTACCTATCAACAGCAGTCCAGCTCGGTTATTACGCCGCTCAAACGGGCCTTGCACTTGGTGACGCTCAATGTCTCATCGAAAAAGCTCAAAGTCTGGGGTTCGAAAATCAACCACAAACACTTTGATAAAACCACGCCAGAAGTGATTGGCGCGTTTAGCAAAGCGTGTGATGTACTCAGTAATCACATCAACATCTTAATGGCCGCCGAGAAAAAGTTGATGGCCAATCCGCTGATTACTCAGCTTCGTCAACAACACCGCGATTCCATCATTCCTTTGATGGCAGGCGCTTTAGCCAGCCATCAAGCAACACAAGAACTCGACTCCGTATTCGACCAATACAGTCAGGATTACCAAACATTCGAAGATAAACTGGAAGATTTTTTTAGTGAGTTGGATTTATCTGACTACGCTTATTCAGAGATAGCCGGTTTTTATATCTTGCTGAATTTAAAACGGAACGTGTTCGAAGCAATCAAGCATTGCAAGCAAACCTACGAGGATATCGATTGGGTGAACTTACAACAGAAGCGTTTTTAAAGGTGGGGATATGATGCTTCCAAAACTAACCAAACCAAGCCTCGCCATACTTTCTTTGCTCGGACTCAGTGCGTGTACCACGGTAGGACCAGATTATGTTCATCCAAAGCAGGCGCCACTGCCAAGTGACTGGTCGGTGCAAAAAGCAGCCAAAGATACGCAGCAATCAGAGCAACAGCTACAACAATGGTGGCAGCAATTTAATGACTCAACTCTTAATCAGCTGGTTGAGTTGGCGAGCAAACAAAACCTCGATTTAGAAGCCGCAGGGCTACGAATTGTCCAAGCACGTTCATTGCTTGGTATTTCGACTGGCTTGCAATACCCACAAGTTCAAACCGTGTCAGGAAACCTAGCGCGTGCCTACGTAAATGATCAGGGCGTGAATAACGCCACTTTGTCGTTTGATGCTGCTTGGGAAATGGATGTTTGGGGCAAGTATGCTCGCGGTATTGAGTCGGCAGAAGCGGGTTACTACGCATCCATCGCATCGTATCACGACATCATGGTCACTATAACCGCCGAAGTGGCGCGCAATTACATCAACTATCGCACATTCCAAGAACGTATTTTGCTGTCTCGCCGCAATATCGAGATTCAAGAGCGTGTCGTACGTATTACTCAGGTGCAGTTCGACTCTGGCAACGTTACAGAATTGGACGTTCAACAAGCTAAAAACCAACTCTACACCACCAAAGCAGCGTTACCGAGCCTCGAAGTGGCAATGAAGCAATCACGTACTGTGTTGGCTTTGCTACTGGGTCTGTTACCAGAAGAAGTAGATCGACTGCTACAGTCGGATGGGATGCACAAGCAAATCGCTGAGTACGAAGCCCAGTTCAAATCGACGGGCAGAAAATCGGCGCTATCGGGCACCGACGAGCGTTCCATTGTGCCACGTCCACCGCTTTTGGATACGCAAGTGGATGCTAACTTAGTGATGCGACGTCCGGATTTGCAAGTCTCTGAGATGCAAGCTCGCGCGCAAAGTGCGCAGATTGGCGTGGCAGAAACCGCTCTGTACCCAAGCTTTTCGTTGTTCGGTTCCATCGGTATCGACAGTACGGTTCCCGATGGCAGCAGTTTCAGTTTTAGCGATTCGCTCACCATGGTGGTTGGCCCAACGTTCAGTTGGAACATTTTCCAATACGGACGCGTGAAAAATAACATTCGTTTCGAAGATGCTCGCTTCCAAGAAACGCTGACGAACTACAACAAAAAGGTACTACAAGCCGTTAATGAAGTCACCAATGCAATCGAAGCATATGACCTGTATTTGCAGCAAAAAGATTTACGCTTGCAATCGGTCAACTCTTCCATTCGTGCGTTCAACATATCCATGACACAGTACGAAAACGGACAAATTTCATTCGAACGTCTGCTTAACTCGGTAGAAAAAATGACCCGCGCAGAAGACAGCTACGCAACGATCAAAGGTAATGTTGCGAACCAAGTTGTTGCACTCTATAAAGCCCTCGGTGGAGGCTGGCAAACCCAAACAGGCAAACCCTTCCTCAGTGAATCGATTGCCAAGCAAATGACAGAACGAACTGACTGGGATGGTTATTTAAATGAAGAAAACCGCGTATTGCCGCCTTTGCCTATCGAAACACCGACGGAAAACGGCGATAAGAACAAAACGGAGGATCGGTAATGCCTCATGAACTCTCTTGGGGAGACGTTTACTTTTCTCCTACGCTACTCGTGCTCTTTCTCGCCGTCACGGCCACGTGGATAACGGTGATGATATTGAACAAGACACGTTTGTCTCGCTTCATCGCTTTTCCGTCTCTGACGTTTATTGCCATCATGGTCGGTTATGTGGTGGCCATCGACAGCTTTTATATTCAATTTTAGGTGCCAAACAAGATGAAAAAACTATTAGTAATCGCACTCAATCTTGTCATTCTTGGTGGCGCAGCTTGGCTCGGCTATCAAAAGTTTGAGGAATACTTTAATAACCCATGGACACGAGATGGGCAAGTGCGTGCTAACGTCATCAAAGTGGCTCCTCGCGTATCAGGCCCAATTGTAAATGTCGCGGTGCAAGACAACCAAGAAGTAAAAACGGGGGATTTACTGTTTGAAATCGACCCTGCGACTTACCAGGTTGCGTTATCTCAAGCCGAAGTAGCACTGGAGCGCTCCATTGTTAGCTCTCGCGGTAAAAAAATCGAATATGACCGCTTAAAAGACATTCGTGCCAAAGACCGTGGCGCGGTTTCTCACAAGGATCTGATTCGTCGTGAAATCGCTTACGAAGAGTCGCTACTGCAAATCAAATCTGCAGAAGAGCAACTAAAATCAGCACGCCTTAATCTCAGCTTTACCAAAGTTTATGCGACCGTCGATGGTTTTGTATCTAACCTCGATATTAGAAACGGTACGCAAGCGGTCGCAAACCAACCACTGCTCGCACTGATCGACAAAAACAGCTTTTGGGTATTTGGTTTCTTCCGTGAAAACCAACTTGCGCAAATCGAACCTGGCAGCCAAGCGCGTGTCACTTTGATGTCTCACCCAGACACGCCAATTGACGCGACGGTTGACTCGATTGGTTGGGGTATTGCGCCCAAAGACGGCACGGTCGGCTACAACCTTCTTCCAAACGTAAACCCTGTTTTTCAGTGGATTCGCTTAGCACAACGTATTCCGGTGCGAATCTCCCTACAAGAACTTCCTGAAGATGTTGATCTTCGATTCGGGCTTTCTGCGTCCATCATGGTGATGAAAGAGTCATCCGCAGAAAGTAAACAATAACTAAGTGAGAAGAGCCATGGTCATTGGTAAAAACCTCAAAAACATTAATGAAGAAAACAACTTCTTCTATCTAACCTTAGCGCTAGTGATTTTGTTGTTAGGAAGTGCGATGGCACAAGTCGTAGGTGAAGGGACGATTGAACACATACTTCAGGCTTTCACGGTTCTGACGTTTATCGTCTGTTTTGCGAGCCTTCGCTTTGACAAAACCTGGTCTCGTTTCCTCTACAGCCTGTTTGGTGTTTGGGTTCTTGTGATTGTGATCAAGACCGTTTTCGACATCAGAGAGATGAATGTGGTGATGCTTGCCCTTACCTTTGCGTTCTTTTTCGGCACTTTTAAATCCATCGCAAGACAGATTCTTTTCACCGGCCATGTCAACAGCAACAAAGTCATTGGCTCGGTCGCGCTTTTCTTGCTGCTTGGTCTGATGTGGGCGATTGCCTACCTCATTCTGCTTGAGTTTTCGCCTGAAGCCTTTACCGGTATGGAAGCGATTTCTTGGGGGCAGAACTTCTCCAATGCAGCGTATTTCAGTTTCGTTACCTTAACCACGCTCGGTTATGGCGACATTAGTCCTCTAACACCACTGGCTCAAGTCGTGGTGTATTTAGAGGCCATCACAGGTGTTTTTTATATGGCGATTGTTGTTTCAAGTCTCGTCAGTTCTAACATTGATCATCAGGTAAACAAAAATGGATAAACAATCGGTAAAAATCGACAGTAAGCTTTTCATCAGTAATATGGTGGAATCGGCAATACGCATTGGCTTGATCTTTGTCTTGCTGATGTTTACGTACGACATCATCAAACCCTTCATCCTTCCGGTTATTTGGGGCGCTATTATAGCCGTCGCTTTAATGCCGCTTACCCAAAAATTGCAGCGTGTATATGGTGGTCGCAGAGGTCTGGCAGCCACAACCATTGCTTTACTTGGTATTGCCCTCCTTGTCACGCCACTTGTTATGGTATCAGGCTCCATTGTGGATGGTGCAACGCACGCGCTTGAAGTACTACAAAATGGACAAGTGAAAATACCAGGGCCAAAACCTTCCGTAGCGGATTGGCCTATCGTGGGTGATAAGCTCTACGAAGTGTGGACCCTATTCGCTACTAATCTTGAGCAAGCGATTCAAACCTTTATGCCACAAATAAAGGCAGGACTCACATCTTTACTGGGTACACTTGGGGGCGTATTGGGAAGTTTACTGCTTTCAATCTTGTCACTTGCGATTGCAGCAGGTTTCATGACGTACTCTGAATCTGCAGCATCAGGCCTAAGAACCATCGCGATTCGAACCGCTGGTGAAAACGCAAAAAGCTGGACCACGCTTATCGCTGCGACAATTAAAAGCGTACTGCTTGGCGTAGTCGGTGTAGCGGCGATTCAAGCACTGTTGATCGGTGCTGGTTTCTTCGTATTTGGCGTTCCCGCAGCAGGTTTACTCACACTGCTTCTAATGATCTTGTGTATCGCTCAGCTCCCGGCGTTGCTCGCTGTGCTACCTGTGATTGGCTTCATGTACATGACCCAAGACACCTCAACAGCAACCATGTTTACTGTTTGGGTCGTAGTTGCTGCTCTTTCTGAAAACCTGTTCAAACCAATGTTAATGGGACGTGGCGTCGACGTGCCAATGCCTGTGATTCTGCTCGGTGCCATCGGTGGTATGCTTTTCTACGGCATCGTTGGTCTGTTCTTAGGTGCCGTTATCCTAGCAATTTGGTATGAGTTATTTGTTTGGTGGTTGAGCATTGAGAAAGCACAACAGCAAGAAGAAATGGCAGAACAACAAGACGCTTCTGATGACCAATCAGAACC
The DNA here is from genome assembly GCF_033340295.1 of Vibrio sp. 1401. Lineage (NCBI taxonomy): Bacteria > Pseudomonadati > Pseudomonadota > Gammaproteobacteria > Vibrionales > Vibrionaceae > Vibrio > Vibrio sp. 1401. The sequence continues at coordinate 22,517 of NZ_JAWOWF010000037.1, read as the reverse complement.
TGGACACGGTGCTGGCATTTAATAAATCAATAAGTTAGAAAGAAATTTAATCCATAACTTATGATATCAAACCGCTGCATTTCAGCGGTTTGATTCTATTTGGATCACAGTTTCGTCGTAATAAATGCGATAAAAATGACGTTCTTGTTAAATTTTCATACTTATTACACTTGGGAGTTGCAATCGGGCAATGAACGATGCACTCTCGATGACCACTAATTTGCTTAGGATAAAAACAATGAAATTGATCAAGCCTTTAACTTGTGCGCTTGCTCTCGCAATGAGTGGCATGGCATTCGCAGATGTAACCGTGAGTGTTCCTGACAACGTTTCAGTATTAGCGGCTAACGGTGAAAAAGCAGATCTTTCGGGTGGTTTTTTCGCCTCTGAAAGAACACTGACGTTACCTGATGGCCTTAACCAAGTCGTATTTCGTTTCGCCCCTTACTTCAACCAAGGTAATGACCGTTTAAGTGTTGAAAGCGATGTTATCGTTACACGATTTGACGCGACCAATGCCGAACTCACTCTACAAATGCCAGAATACCGCAACCTACGTGATGCGGAAGAGAAGATCAAAGACTTAGATTGGAAACTGGTTGATGATTCTGGCAACGCAATCGCGGTTGACCAAGACAAGTTGCTCAAACCGGGTATGCAAATCGGTCGTGATTACGTACGTGAAATCGAAGATTATAACCAAGCTGGCGGTGCAGCAGCCGTGGCTTTTGCTGGCGCAGCAACCATGCAGCCAGTCACGCTTCCTGCAAAGGTTCCTGCGGATATGAAGCAAGTGAGAGCAACTGCGGTTAAAGCGGATTCGACAGCTGAAGAGATGCTGCACTTCTGGTACCAAAAAGCAGACGCAGAAACCAAAGCTCGCTTTAAGAAATATGTTAATCAACAGTAAATCTGGTTAACTTTATCGATATTAAAAAAGCCACTTCACGTGGCTTTTTTGATCAAAAATTAGGAAGCTTGGACAACTTTAGTATTGGCGATCAAGTCATGCAACAATCGTCGCTCCGGATGAAAGAACAACAATGCCAAATTTACCAACGGGATCCCCGGAATGAGCATCTCCAGCAAGTAGCTAATAACAAGCCTTAACCCTGCTGTAACTTTCGTTGCCTTACTATCATTTTTCATTACAACTTTAATACCAATCATGCGCATACCAATGGTTTGCCCATGACTCAATGCATTCCAGTTGATCATTAAAACCGTTGGTAAAGAAAGCAAGTAAAACGCCTGAGTTTCACGAACAAGCGTGAGGTTATCTGCTAAAGAGAGCTGAAAGTCGTTAAGAAAAGAGTTAATACTCAATGCAATTATTAACACGACCACCATCGTAAAGAGCAGGTCGATAAAACCAGCAATGATTCTCTGTTGCTTGCTCGCGATAAAAGCATACATGGACTTCAGTCACCTCAATGTAATTGGTTAAGCGAGAATGACTGAGTGTACAGACGCGCAATGGTGAGCGCAGTTTAGGTATTGCCAACATAATATTCAACTAAGAACATACTAAATCGCGGTCGTATCTCAAAAGTAATCATTACATCTTGAGCATAACCGTATCAATTTAACAAAACGCTACCAGTAACGTTCGTAAATGATATTTCCCCCAGTTTGATGGCGATACTTTTCCAAGCCTAGCTCTTGTAAAACGGGCACGGTATCTTTGATCATTTGTGGATTCCCACACATCATGACAAAGCTACGCTGAGCTGAGAATGGCGCATCAGCGGCGTTGGACAGTAAACCCGATTCGATGAGTTCAGGAATTCGGCCTTGTAATTTACCATCAACCACTTCCCTGCTGACTATCGGTATATACTTTAATCTGCCTTCATATCGTTGCTGAAGCTGTTCAATTAGGTATTTATAAACCAGATCTTTTTCGAAACGAACGGCATGAACCAGCACAATGCGCTCATTGTGAGGCGGTAAGTTTATATCATCCAGCAGCGACAAAAACGGTCCAATCCCCGTACCTGTAGATAGCAGCCACAGGTCATGAGCCTGTTTAGGAATAGAATCATGGATTAAATCGCCATGTGCGGTGGTACCGACATAAATGCTATCACCAGATTTAAGCTTTTGGAGCCGTGGAGAAAGTTGTCCTTGAGGGTCGGCTACTATTAGAAACTCCAACCAATCGAATTGCTCGCTTGGCGCATTAACCACAGAGTAAGCGCGGCTGATCGGCTTACCTTCATCATCAAGCAAAGCAAGCTTGGTGAATTGGCCAGCTTTAAAGGAAAGAGGCGCGCCAGATATTCTCAAACTGAACAGCTCACCTGTCCAATCGATGCGTTTCTCAACTCTTGCGAGGTTGAAACCTTTGAGTTCAATCATGAGACACCTCCTATCTGGTTACTCTTAGTTAAACTTACGCCTTCAACTCGATTATGTAAAGTTTCTGGTTTACATAATCAAACCACTATTTCATTTCACATTTTAAAAACAATTTTATTACATATTAAATGATTACATCTAGAATAAATGCTCAAAGTGATAAGTCGCGTCGCAATTTGTGGCAAAGCAGATGAAAAAGGAGCAATAGAAATGGACACACTGTTAAAGGACTTTCCCGTTATCACAGAGATAAAAGTCGCATGGGGTGAAATGGATGCTCTGCAACACGTTAATAACGTGGTCTATTTTCGCTACTTCGAGACCGCACGTTTAGATTACTTCAACAAAATTAACCTGCTGGTCGACCTGCAGACCTCGCAAATTGGGCCAGTACTGAGCGAGACTCAATGCCGCTACAAATTGCCTGTTACTTACCCAGACACGCTATTAGTCGGTTCTCGCGTAATCGACATGCAAGAAGATCGCATCACGATGGAGTACCAAGTGCTGAGTAAGAAGTGGGGTAAAATTGCGACCATCGCGACCGCCACTGGTGTGATGTTTGATTTTAAGAACAACGTAAAAGCGGCGATTCCAGACCACGTTCGCCAGTCGATTTTAGATTTGGAAGGAACTGTGGGTAGCACGCATCATTTAGAGTAGCAAGAAATGAGAGATTAAAGGCGAGGTTCCCGACAGCGATTCTTCATCGCTGTCGGGAATAACGTATGGCTAATCTTCCAACCTACGCGATAAGAGAACTAGCGTCATTCTAATGAGCCTAAGTGAATCATTCGAAACCTCGCTAAACGTAACAGCAGCGCGACTCTTCCAGCCTACGCGATAAGAAAAGCTGCGTCATTCTAGCGAGCCATAGCGAGACTAAAAATCTACTTACCGCTTGCTGCAGACCATAGTGCCATGAATAAACTCAATACAATCTGAGGGTAGATTCTGAATCACGCTCGTTCCTCGCTGTTCAGAATGACGGTTCGAGATTGGCTCTGAGCTCTACAAAACCATCTAAAAAAGCGATTCCAGATAAACCTATGTGACCATCCGGAATCTCGCTTTAGACGCATCAGCAGAGCGACTCTTTCAGCCTACGCGATAAGAAAAGCTGCGTCATTCTAGCGAGCCATAGCGAGACTAAGAATCTACTTACCGCTGCTGTAGGCCCATAGAGCTATGAATAGACTCAATACAAGCCTGAGGGTAGATTCTGAATCACGCTTTAAACGTAACAGCAGAGCGACTCTTCTAGCCTACGCGATAAGAAAAGCTACGTCATTCTAACGAGACTAAGAATCTACTTGCCGCTTGCTGCAGACCATAGAGCGGTTAGCAGAACGTCTCGATGTACAGCGCTTCGACTTTGTCCCGCGCCCATTGCGTTTTGCGCAGGAACTTCAGCGACGATTTGATTGAAGGATCTTTCTTGAAACAGTTCACACGAACGCGCTCATACATGCCATTCCAACCAAAGTGTTCAACTAGTCGGGTGACGATTTTCTCTAAACTCAACCCGTGAAGTGGGTTATTCGGCTGCTGTTGGCTCATGCTATTGATCCGGTAAAGTGAAGTTGCGCGCTAATCTAACTCAAACTCGCCGTGCAACCTAATGTTTTAACCTTGAATTGGCCTACGACTCTCCCCTATAGTAGCCCAAACTTCTTAAAAGCCCTTTTCATTATGAAAGCCCTCAACGACCTCAATATTTTTGTCGAAACCGCGCGCCAAGGCAGCTTTTCAAAAGCCGCTAACAGTATGGACATGACACCTGCCGCCATTAGCGCATCGATTAAGCGTCTTGAAGGGCAAATCGGTTTCCCGTTGTTTGTGCGTTCCACCCGAAGCCTGCGTTTAACCTCAGAGGGCGAACTGTTTTTAGACAAAACCACGCAAGCGTTGGCAACATTGCAAGAGGGGTTGGATCAGATCTCAAGTGCGCGCGGGGAGTTGTCTGGTCAGCTGCACATTACTGCACCCTCCGATTTTGGTCGCAATATGTTGCTCGATTGGGTGGATGAGTTCATCGATCTCTACCCAAATGTTTCCATTAAACTAGAGCTGTCCGATAGCTTGACGGATATGTATACCAAGCCTGTCGATATTGCGATTCGCTACGGCGAACCGGCCGACTCCAATCTGGTCGTATTGGCATTGTGTGGGTCAAACGAACGGATATTATGTGCATCGCCAGAGTACGTAGCTACACATCCAGAACTCACCTCTCCTGCCGATTTAACGCAACACAATTGCTTGTGCTACATGGTCGCGGATTCGGTCTACAACAAATGGACGCTCACGCGTGGCAGCGAGAAAGAACAAATCGTGGTCAGCGGTAACTTGTTGAGCAACGATAGTGACTTGCCACACCGGTTAGCGATCAAAGGCAAAGGCATTGCGAATAAATCATTGATGGACATTAGCCGAGACTTAATCGAGGGAAGATTGGTGCGAGTGTTACCAGAGTGGGATTGCGGCCCAGTGCCGCTCTACATGGTATGTGCCGATCGTCGATTATTGACGCCAACGATTCGGACTTTCCGCGACTTTATCCAACAAAAATGCTGCCAGCAACGCGCCAACGTGCTGGCAACCTTCTGTCATTAGGCGATAAATCGAAGAGGACGAATCTGGGTATATTCAACCCAATCATTCTCTTCCAATGTTTCAAGAAACGTCGCCATATGCGGGCTTTGCAAATGCTTATCCAAGGCCTCTTGCGATGCCCAGATTTCTTGGAACATAAATAGGCCATCAACTTTTTCGTCGAGATACAACTCGTATTGGCAACAGCCTTCTTCTTTACGAGTTGGCTCTAGTAAACCAGCAAGCAAATTCACCACCTGATCCTTACTATCTGGATAGGCTTTCACTTCTGCGACTAAGTGGATCATCGTTTTATCACTCTTTTGCGATTTATATATTGATTACGGGGTTCTACGTCACCTGTAAGTAAGCTCGAATTAGATCTCGGTGAATACGGTTTCTGCGTCCCAGCGAGACTTTGGCGTTTTCGCGTTGAAGTCATCTTCCGCGTGGTAGCCAAGCGGCACGATCACAACACTGGTATAACCTTTTTCACGCAAGCCAAATTCTTCATCCAGCACTTTTGGATCAAACCCTTCAATTGGTACTGCATCGATTTCTAACGTCGAAGCACCCAACAGCAACGTACCCACGTTGAGGTAAACTTGTTTCTCCATCCAATGGTTTGCATCTTTCAAATCAAAACGGTGCATGTTCACAAAGTAGCTACGACCACCGCGCACAGCCGCTTTCGCTTCTTCAGTTGGGAATCGACCATCTTTTTCTTCTTGCACCATTAGCGCTTCAATGTAGTCGTTATCAATGCCTGTTTTTGCACAAAACACCAATACGTGAGAAGCGTTGAGAATCTTCGCCGCGTTAAACGCGTAATTCTCTTGCGCCGCTTTAGCGATGCGCTGCTTGCCTTCTTCTGTGCTTGCCAGAATGAAATGCCAAGGCTGGGAGTTCACACTCGATGGACTAAAACGAATCAGCTCTTTAACTGCGTCGATTTTTTCTTGAGGTAGCTTGCGCGTTGGGTCAAACACTTTCGTTGAGTAACGAGATTTTGCAGCTTGTACGATATCCATGAGGTTCTCCAATTAATGAATTTAAGCTGTGTAACAGCATAACCTCATGAGATAAAGGGAAAAACCGATTTCGATTAAAAACATTTTCAAAATAAATTTGAAAATAAAACGATAAGAAAGGCTTTGAGCGTTCTCACTGAACTTCTTCATCTTTTCAGCAATAATGCATGTTTGCTCGCAACCAAACTCAACTCATGCTGCCTCAAGATAACGTTATTACATCCTTTCTGTGCAAAAAGCTCGGTCACAATCACCTTCGAATTGCCGGCGAATATTGGCACATTGAGAAGTTGGTGGCCTTGCAATGCATGATGTTGAAAGAAGCGCCTAACCTCCAAGAAGGGCTGCTTTGGTGGAGCAAAAGTGTCTCATTATTCGACCGCCGTTTGTACGTCACATTGCAACATGGTGATGCCCAAATCCATCTGCAAGTAGAATGCAGAACAGCCGATATGCCAAATTGGGCGGAGTCGGTGTTTGGCTTGCTCAAAATGCAGTTGGAGACGCTTGAGCTAAGCGAATCAATACAAGTACAAGTTCACGCCAACAATCCACTCACGGCCGATATTTTTCTAAAGGAAACGCGAGATTCTAAAACGAGTTCAAGCGTGTTTGAACTGGTGAAACATGTTTATTTGCTACTTTCTCACCAGCCAATTGAACAACCCGAATTGCTGAGTGTTTTGAACGCCTTGTTCATCAAAAACAGCAATTACGCGCTCAAGTTAGAGCAAGCGGCAAGGCAACTGGGCGTCTCCAAACGCACCTTGCAACGTCGACTGCAAGAGAAGCAAATGAGCTACTCTCAATGCGTTGATTTCGCTAAAAGAAAGCAAGCACTCACTTTGCTTGCCGACACCCAACTCACAACGCAGCAAATCGCCTATCAACTTGGTTATGAAGAACCTTCGAACTTTCACCGCACTTTTCGTCGTTGGTATCCGTTTTCACCCATGCAATATCGCCAGCAGTGCTTAGATAACCGCACTCATCTCAACAACCAACCCATCCGCTTGTACTACGCCAAAGCGAATACTTTAGCCGATAACGACATTGACCAACCCGTCGGTAAAATCTGGATGGAAGTGGATAATATTGCGTTTGAGAAAGTGGTCTCGGTAGAATGCCGTGACCGTGATGGCGCATGGCGGCGCTACCCCGCTTTCTTCGAGCGTTTTTTAAGTCATGGCACCGAACTATGGGCAACGACCGAACTTCCGGTAGCGCACCCCCTTACCTTTCGCCTTTGTTATGAAGTCGATGGGGAACGTTACATTGAGAATAACCACCAGCGTGACTATGTGGTCTCCAAGGGGCTTTTAATTGGCGCAACGGAATACATTGTCCCGACAAGACAACTTATCCAACTCGGCACTCAGTACACCTTGTTTGTGGAACTCGCGTGTAGATTAAAAGACGTAGCGAAGATCGATTGCTACGTGGGTGACGCGCCAGCTCTGCACGCAATGAGCCAAACTCAGAATGCAGAAGATTACACATGCTGGGCGCTACAACTTCCCCTCACCCAAACGGCTAAACAGTGTCGATTCCGACTCTATGATCATTCTGGTAATGAGTTAGCCAAAGACCATTACCCGATTCAATACCCAATTGTGCAACCACTCAGTTAAATATGTAGCACAGTTCAAATTCAGCACTTCGTGACATCATTTCACGTCTCTTTTGGCGTGAAATGACACTCTCAATTTCAAACCTTTGATTTATCGTTTCCGCATTGCTGCACAACGGAGACAAAAACCGTGTTTGAAACCTTACCTAACCCTATGAATAAAATAAAAATACTCCCTATAGCGATCGCCCTAGCTCTTTCTGGCTGTGGTAGCGATGAAACTACGCCAACCGATACAGGAAGCCACGTGGCATCTCCTGATTGGCAAGATCAAATCATTTACTTCCTGATGATCGACCGTTTTAACGACGGCGACAGCGCTCTTAATGATCAAGGGCAAAACGAATTCGATCCGACTTCGGATAAAAAGTTCAGCGGCGGCGACCTCGTTGGCGTGAGTGATAAGTTAAGCTACATCGAAACTCTCGGTGCCACATCGATCTGGATTACTCCGCCAGTGGCAAACCAATGGTGGGATGCAGAACAAAACTATGGTGGCTACCACGGTTACTGGGCGCGTGACTTCCAAAAAGTGGATGAGCACTTTGGTGACATGGAAAGCTACCAAGCGTTAGCGCGAGAAGTGCACGCTCGTAACATGTTCTTGATTCAAGACATCGTGACCAACCACGTAGGTAACTTCTTCACTTACGATGACCCATACAATTACGATCCTAGCCTACCTTGCCAAGGTTTCCGTTTGATTGAAAATGCGCTACCAGCAGGACAAGAACTGCCTTACCCGCTCAACAAGAATGAGTGTAAAGAAGATGGCACAGGCAGCTACCACTGGACGCCAAGCATCACCGACCACAACGATCCGGTACAAGAAAAAACCTGGCAGCTCTCTGATTTGGATGACCTTAATACGTCCGATCCTGAAGTACGCGCTTATCTAAAAGAGAGCTACCGAAAATGGATTCGCGAAGTCGGCGTCGACGGATTCCGTATCGATACGGTGAAGTTTGTTGAGCACGATTTCTGGAACGACTTCCTGCACGCCGACGATGGTGTGATGACTCAAGCGGTTGATACTGGTCGCGATAACTTCCTGACCTTTGGTGAAGTCTTCGAAACATCTACGCCTTACAACACAGAAGGCGAAGAGAAGATGCTGACTTACATCGGCGAAAGCGGCTCGCCGGAGCAGTTAACCTCGGTACTGAACTTCCCATTGCAAGCGACCATGACGCGCGTATTTGCAGCAGGGCAACCGACCGATTACTTACGCTTCCGTCTTGAGAAAATGATGGAGATGTTCCCAAATCCATACATCATGCCGAACTTCATTGATAACCACGATATGCCGCGTTTTCTATCGCAAGGCAGTGTCAACGATATGAAGCAAGCTCTGATCACCATGATGAGCGTACCCGGTATTCCTGTGATTTACCAAGGTACAGAGCAAGCGATGCCAGCAGCGCGCGATGCGATGTTTGCTGGCGGTTACCGTGAAGACGGCGACTACGTAGATTCATTCGACCAAAACAGCGAGATGTACTTGTTCATCCAAGAGCTTGCTAAGTTACGTACCGAAAACAAAGTCATGACACGCGGCGAAATGAAAGTCATTGGCAGCGATAAAGCTGGTGCAGGTGTGTTCGCCTTTACCCGCACTTTGGATAACGACGAAGTCTTAGTGGTAATGAACACATCTAACTCTCCAATGTTGATGAACCAACTCGATGTAGAACAAGTTGGTGGCACCGTCTTCAAACAACAAATCATGTCGAACTGGGTAGACGCTCCAGAGCAGTTAATCGCAGATGAAAACGGTCACGTAACCCTTGAGCTACCAGCCAAATCTGCCGTGATTTACTCAAAAACTAACGATACCCAATCGGTAGATACCCCAGACCTCAACATACAACTGGCGCAGGATTGGGAAGGAAAAACCATCACTGGTGATATTGTTATCGCGGGTAGTGCGAACGCCAACGAGAAGTTGAACCTTGTCGTCGATGGTAACTTAGAAACAGCGCAAGCCATTACTGCAGGCGCTGATGGTCAGTTTAGTGTCACGCTGTCGACTCGTCACTTTGCAATTGGCGAACAACAACACCGCTTCGCGATTTATTCTACTGAGAAAAAAGCTGGCATTGAAGATGTTAACTTTGTGTCGGACTTAAGCTGGTCAAACACGCCAGACGACACTATTGATGACGCGGGTGATGCGCAAGATGGCATGGGCGGTCCTAACGGTAACTATTCGCTACCAACGGATCCAACATTCGATAAAAACAATAGCCAACTCGCAATCAACAAAGCTGAGGTATTTACCGTTGGCAGTAACGTACGTTTGACCTTCACTATGGACAACATCACCGACACTTGGTTGCCACCAAACGGCTTCGACCACGTAGGTTTCACCATCTTTATTGATTTACCTGAAGAAGCCGCAACTAACTTGTCTGAGCTACCGAAGATCAACGCTTCTATGCCAAGCGGAACCTGGAGTCGTAATGCGGTTGTTTTTGGCTGGCAAAGCTCGATTTACAACACCAAAGGAGCAAATGCGACGACATGGGGAGAAGCGGTCACGCCAGCACCAACAGTGACAGTAGACAAAGCCAATAACACTATTTCGATGGACTTTGCGAGTGACGCGCTGGGTCGACCTGATTCACTGGATGGCATTCGATTCTATGTGACGACTTGGGACTTAGACGGCCTTTCGGCAACTTACCGTCCGCTAGAACAAAACAAAGGCCCTTGGAACTTCTCCGGTGGCGCATCGGATGAAAGTAAGATTTGGGACGATTTACCAATCATCACCTTGTCGGAATAAACCGTTAAATAAAACACCGCCCAGCGTTTAGCTGGGCGGCCATCAACAAAAAAATGCAGAAAGACACTTCTGCTCGTTTTTATTCTAGTTAAAGAACGATTTCACCCACAGCACCAGACTGTCCCAAAGCTGAGCGAACCACGAGCCCTCTTCTACCGCTTGGCTGCTGACCAAGGGATAACTCGCCACGGTACTGTCATCGCTTTTCCAAACGACCTTACCAATCTCATCCCCTTGCGCGATCGGCGCAATCAACGGTTCATTTAACACCACACTCTTATCAAGCCCAGCCGTCATTGAACGAGGTAGAGTGAGATAGGCATCTTTAGCGAAGATCGCTTCAACTTGATTAGCATTTCCCTTCCAAACGCGAACTTTAGACTCAACTTCCCCCTGTTTAGCAACTTGCTTGGTGTCATAAAAGCGAAAACCATAGCTGAGTAGATTCTTCGATTGGCTGATCCTAGCCTGTTTACTTGGCGTACCCATCACCACCGAGATAAGGCGCATTCTTCCTTCTTTGGCCGAGCTCACCAAGCTGTATCCGGCATTGCTGGTGTAGCCGGTTTTGCCCCCGTCGACATCAATGGAATTATCCCATAACAACTTATTGCGGTTGTACTGCGTAATGTCGTTCCATTTGAAGACTTTCTCGCTGTATAGCGCATACACATCAGGAACATCGCTGATGATCGACTGCATGAGTTTTGCCATATCGGTTGGTGAGGTTTGGATGCCATCACTATCAAGACCATGGGAGTTCACAAAATAGGTGTCTTGCAGTCCTAATTTCTCCGCCCAACCATTCATCAAGGCAACAAAGCCGCGTTCACTGCCTGCAACATGCTCAGCCAGTGCAACGCACGCGTCATTTCCTGATTGGATGATCACGCCGCGCATTAAGTTCGCAACACTAATTTCATCTTTCGGTTTGATGAACATTTTAGAAGAACCGGGAAACTTGGCCGACCACGCGTTTTCGCTCACGGTGACAACATCATCCCATTTCAAACGCCCCGCTTTGATTTCTTGTCCAACTACATAAGCGGTCATCAACTTGGTTAAACTCGCCGGAGCAAGGCCTGCTCGCCCGTTATACTCGGCAATAATGGCACCGGATTGAAAGTCCATTAATACGTAGCCTTTTGCCTGTAACTGAGGTGGGTTGGGCGTAACAACGGCAAAAGTAGGTACGCTTATTAAACAAGTCACTATTGTCCATCTAGCCAGTGACACTTTCATCCGACTTCCTCCATGCTCTTACTTTGTCGCAACTCTATTGAGCATAGCTCACTCAACCAGTTGCACCAGTCGCTAATCGTTTCATTTTCTTAAACTTACATTGATTTGACCAAGGTATAGAACTGAAGAGGCAATTGGGAAATAGCGTTGGTTCTTCGCGCCATTCGCAGTAAAGTAGCGCTACCCCTCAATAAGGAAATAAAGATAACAATGAACGCTCAATCATTTATCGACGCAGGATTGCATTACACTCCCCACAGTTTTACCGTTCCTCTGGATTACCAAGACGCAAGCAAAGGCACCATTGAAGTCTTCGCCCGTTCGGTTTGCCTAGTTGGCGATGAAGAATCGACCAAACCTTGGTTGGTTTACTTTCAGGGCGGGCCTGGCTTTCCCTCTCCACGTCAAAACGGCAATAGTGGCTGGGTAAAACGCGCGCTGCAAGAGTACCGAGTTTTGCTTCTCGACCAGCGCGGTACGGGCAACAGCAGCGTAATTAATCATCAGACGCTTGCTCACCTCACGCCAGAGCAACAAGCAGACTACTTGAGCCACTTCCGAGCGGATAACATCGTGCGCGACGCGGAATACATTCGTGAGCAATTTGTCGTCGAAAAATGGGCGATCTTAGGTCAAAGCTTTGGTGGGTTTTGCTCCCTCACCTATTTGTCTTTGTTCCCAGACAGCTTGCTACAAAGCTACATCACAGGTGGCGTGCCATCAGTCTCGCGTCATGCCGACGATGTGTATGAAGCCACCTTCAAACGCACCATAGAGAAAAACCAAGCGTTCTTCCAACAATTTCCAAGTGCGCAACAACTTTGCCAAAACATTGCGAATCATTTGCTGGAAAATGAAGAGTACCTACCAAATGGTCAACGCTTCACGGTGGAGCAATTTCAACAAATCGGCATCAACTTTGGTGTGAGTGATACTTTCTTGCCAACTTACTATTGGCTAGAAAGTGCGTTGATTGAAGTGAACGGCAAACCACAACTTCGCTATGAGTTCTTGAACGATATGTTGGCGCAGCAAAACTTCCAAACCAACCCGATCTACGCCATTTTGCATGAATCGATTTACTGCCGAGGCTTTGCGTCGAATTGGAGTGCGCACCGTGTTCGCCAAACCCGAACAGAGTTTAATTATGAACCTGGCCAGCCGTTTTACTTTACGGGGGAAATGGTCTTCCCATGGATGTTCGACCAATACGTTAACCTCAAGCCACTAAAAGACGCCGCAGAAATATTGGCAGCGAAAGAAGATTGGACTGCGCTGTACGATCAAACACAACTGGCTCAGAACAAAGTGCCTGTCAGTTGCGCCGTTTACGCCGATGATATGTTTGTTGAAATGGATATCAGCCGAGAGACGCTCGCGTTAATACCAAACTCAAAAGCGTGGATCACCAATGAGTACGAGCACAACGGTTTACGTGCCGACGGTGAACGTATTCTCGACAGGCTCATTGCCATGGGCAAACAGACCGCAGCTACGTTGAAATAAGCACGGCAGACGTTAGAAAAACGCCTTTTCAGTATGTGGTGAAAAGGCGTTTTATAGCGGTTTATGAACAATGGCGATCAGTCATTCACTCTTTGTCCCCAAACCTTTATCCCTCACCACCTCATGTATAAAACTGCGATATGTCCTTTCCTTGTCAATGACTCCGGTGATTATTTGGTGCTTCTTGCGCCTAACTTTTTTGAAGGGCCTAAAACAGAATAACAGCATAAATTTAAGCCAAAAGTATCGGCTCCAACCTACCTAACTCACTATAATTAATGCTTATAATTTGAACACATAGCGGCTTCACCTGCGGACATGCTCCCCCTATCAAAGACCGCCAGGCCCCGCCTACTCATAATATCCGTATAATTTGTCCGTATTTCCGACTAGTTTAGTCAGGTATACTTCGTGCCGCTAAAATTTTAAGGTCGTTGACCACCTGTATTTTTAAAGGAAACCTCATGAGTCAGTATGTAGTTTGTGCGCTGTACAAGTTTGTTGAGCTGAATAACTATCGAGAGCTACGCGAGCCATTACTTGCGTTGATGGAAAAACACCATATTCGCGGAACATTACTACTGGCAAGTGAAGGTATCAACGGTACTGTTGCATCTGATCGTGCAGGTATTGATACGCTACTGGAGTGGCTAAACAACGAACCTCGTTTGACTGGCACCGTATACAAAGAGTCGTATTCTGAGACCCAGCCATTCAATCGCACCAAAGTGAAATTGAAAAAAGAGATCGTAACATTAGGTGTTGAAGGTATAGACCCTCGCCACGTAGTGGGTACTTACGTGAAACCTCAAGAGTGGAACGATCTTATTGCTGATCCTGAAGTGTTTGTTGTCGATACACGTAATGATTACGAAATCGAGATCGGGACATTCAAAGGCGCTGTAAACCCAAATACTGAAACCTTTCGTGAATTCCCAGACTATGTAAAAGAAAACATGGACCCGGCAAAACACAAGAAAGTTGCGATGTTCTGTACCGGTGGTATCCGCTGCGAAAAATCAACGGCTTACATGAAAGAACAGGGCTTTGATGAGGTCTACCACCTAGAAGGCGGCATTCTTAAATATCTTGAAGAAGTTCCTCAAGAAGAGAGCATGTGGGAAGGCGATTGTTACGTATTTGACGGGCGTGTTGCCGTGAACCACCAGCTAGAAAAAGCAGATTATGATTTATGCAACGCTTGTCGTCTACCGATAACTGAAGAAGACAAACAGTCAGAATTGTTCGAGCAAGGCGTGAGCTGTCCAAAATGTCACGGCACACACTCAGAAGAACAAATTGCTCGATTCCGCGAGCGTGAAAAACAAATTGTTCTTGCAGAGCAGCGAGGCGAGCAGCATGTTGGTGGTGAAAGTGCCAAGCAAAGAGAAGCTCGACGTGCCGCTAAGTACGCGCAAAAAGAAGCGCAGCGTAAACAAGACTAAGCCCAACTCTCCTTATATTTAGCGAGCTGCCGTAAGGTGGCTCGCTTTTACTACGCACCAATACTCTTTCAATACAATTTTGTATCCCTCACCAATACCTCTAGTTGATTGTCTCTTTTGCCTTCGGGTAGCCCCACCATTTCATCATAAGCACTTTGATGCACTAGAACCTGCTTGTTTGCTTTGATATTCCTGCACTTCTTTTGCATCTCGATCAGGGAATGAGCCCTCAAAAAGATACCGTTGTCATCAGTGATAAATTGCGCTTCTCCATCAATCACGACAGATGCCTGGTACAATGCGAAATCAAGCGAATGAATGACCAATTTGTCTACATAGAAGTATTTTTGTAACTTACTCAATGGTATTGCCATGTGTCACCTCCCTAAAAGTTACCTCTACGTTTTGTGGAATAAAACCGATCATTGGATGAGATTTCTTCGGTTTACTTGCGTACAACATCGGAAACAAAGAGGATTCCGATGCAAACAATCAATGTCGTGTGGTTAAAACGAGATTTAAGGCTGACTGACCATCAACCACTAACTCAAGCATTATCAACAAAGCACCCAACTGTGCTTTTATATATTGTTGAACCATTGCTATTGAACAACCCACACTATTCTGAGCGCCACTGGCGATTTGTTTGGCAATCACTGCAAGACATGGATGAGACGCTCAAAGCGTATGGGCATCGAATCACGGTGCTGTATGACGATGCCTTAGCATGTTTCCAATCAATTCAAGCGCAATATCAAATCAACGCTGTTTTTTCTCACCAAGAAATAGGACTCAACTGCACCTTTGAGCGCGACAAACAAGTTGCCGCTTGGCTGTATGAGCAGAACATCGACTGGTTTGAGTTCGAACACGGTGCTGTTATCAGAGGTGCAAAAAACCGGCAAGGTTGGGACAAACATTGGGACTCTGTCATGAGAGCCTCAATAAACCCTATTGAGCTCCAAACCGACTTATTGCATTCATTGGATGCAGAAACTCTCGGCTGTTCGTTTTCGCCACCACCATCCTGGCTATCAAAATGCAAAGGAATGCAAACGGGAGGAAGCCGGCTCGCTTGGAAAACACTAGAGGACTTTTTTCATCGTCGAGGTCGTGATTACTATCGAAGCATTTCTAGTCCCACAGCCTCACGCACAGCCTGTACTCGACTTTCTCCATATCTCGCTTGGGGTAACATATCCTTGCGTGAAGTTTATCAATACCTTTTGAAACACTGGAAAGTCGCTGGGTTTCGTCGCAGCTTAATTGCATTGTCTTCACGGCTTCATTGGCACTGTCACTTCATCCAAAAATTCGAATCGGAATACGACATGGAGTTTTACTGCGTTAATCGGGCTTACGAACCATTGATTAAACAAAGTAGTACTTTCGATGAAGAAAAGTTAGCAGCATGGAAATCCGGGCATACTGGCGTACCTTTGATTGATGCCTGCATGCGCTGTTTGCACCACACTGGTTACATTAACTTTCGCATGCGTGCCATGCTGGTTAGCTTTCTTACTCACCACATGAACATGGATTGGCGAGTAGGTGTAACGCATTTAGCGCAACTGTTTCTCGACTTTGAGCCTGGAATTCATTACCCACAATTCCAAATGCAAGCAGGAGTAACCGGGACTAACACAATCCGTATTTATAATCCGATCAAGCAAGCCCAAGAACATGATCCTAACGGTACGTTCATCTACAAGTGGGTGCCTGAGTTACAAATGGTTCCTCCCCCTCTTTTATTCGAGCCCTGGACAATGACCCAGATGGAAGCTGTCATGTATCAGTTGCAGCCAGATAGCCGTTACCTTGCACCTATTATCGCACCAGACAACACAGCTAAGGCAGCAAGAGAGCGCTTATGGGCGTGGCGGAAACGAGCCGATGTGAAACAAGAAGGCAGACGAATTCTTGCGCGACATGTTAGGCCCTCAAAAGAAAGTAGGACGCGATGATCATCTTTCAATCACGATGCGTACAAATGCAAACACACTCCAGGGAACCCGTTGTACCCTCAACTAGTAAGGAACACACTGTGTTCAAACGTATCTTAGTTATCGCGGCTACACTGATGGCGACATTATCTTTTATGCTTCCCGTTCAGGCTCATGAGCATGGCATGATGAAAGCCGATATTGTCGACGTTGCCGCTGAAAATGGCTCTTTCAATACGCTTGTTGCTGCGGTGAAAGCAGCGGGCCTGGTTGACACTCTCAAAGGGGAAGGCCCATTTACTGTTTTTGCACCAACGGATGACGCTTTTGCAAAACTGCCAGACGGCACAGTCGACATGCTCTTAATGCCGGAAAACAAAGACAAGTTAGTATCTGTTTTGACTTATCACGTCGTCCCAGGGAAAGTGATGGCTGCCGATGTTGTTAAGCTAGACAAAGCGACTACGGTTCAGGGGCAAGATGTGATGATTAAAACCATGGGCGATAAAGTCATGGTTAACGATGCAAATGTCATTGCAACCGATGTGAAAGCTAAAAACGGTGTCATTCACGTGATTGATACTGTCATCATGCCGAAATAACACCATTCAAAGGGCGGTACACTCCGCCCTTTAGACAGAACTTCTTCCACCCTTAGCACGATTCCTCTCCACTTATCCCCAACAAACCTCCACCCATTCACCGTGACTATAAAAAAGATAAAAACAAAATTAAAATCAATGCCTTGCAAGACGACACTGCACAATATTGACGAGGTTAAGATATCGTTATCTTTCAATTTGAGAACAGGATTCCATGTCAGTGACGTTTACTTTTCCACATGTAAATTCTTAAGCTAAATTTTGGCTGCTCAATCACATTTCGGCAAACCATTCGAAAGGGTGGGACGCAAAGCTTCCGGTCTGTCTGCATTTAAAAATCTAAAAGAATGCTCATGATAGCGGGGTTACCATGACGCAGTGTTACAGAAGTCCAATTTCTGTAGCGTTGCTTTATGCTCAGCATGCGCCGGGGTGTGACACTAGTTTGTCAGCCATAACAGAGGACATGTGATGAAATCATTTCCAACCAAATCCGTACTCGCGTTAGCACTTGCAAGCATTAGCTCAGGTGCTGCGGCTCACGGTTATGTATCAGAAACCAATGGTGGTGTCGCTGCAAGTCGCTCGGCACTATGTAAGTATCCAACGCCAGATACTAACGAAAAAAATAATAACTGCGGTGCGATTCAATATGAACCGCAAAGCGTTGAAGGCCCTGATGGCTTTCCCGAAACAGGGCCTCGCGATGGTAAAATAGCGAGTGCCGAAACCGCTTTAGCAGCTGCCCTTGATGAGCAAACTGCCGACCGTTGGGTAAAACGCACTATTCAAGCAGGTACACAAACTTTTGAATGGACATTTACCGCTAACCACGTGACGCGCGACTGGAAATATTACATCACCAAGCCTGATTGGAACCCAAACGCTTCACTATCACGAGACTCTTTTGATCTAACTCCTTTCTGTGTCGTCGACGGCAATATGGTTCAACCCCCGAAACAGGTAAGCCATCAATGTAATGTGCCTACTCGCGAGGGATACCATGTCATCCTGGCAGTATGGGATGTTGGCGACACTGCAGCCTCATTTTATAACGTGATCGATGTGAAATTTGATGGTGACAGTCCCGTAATTCCAGATTGGAAGCAAGGCGGTCAAATTATTCCTACAATGGATTTAAATATTGGGGATTCGGTTTATACGCGCGTATTTGATCAAGCAGGTGAAAACGTGGCGTATAGAACTGAACTAGAAATTACCGATGCAGCAATGGGCCAAGCGAAAAACTGGTCTTACGCACTCGCGACTAAGCTAAACCAAGAACAAGCAAAACTGCAAGCCGGGCAGTATGCAGAGGATAAATTCACTCCTGTTTATGGTACTAATCCGGTGTATCTGCAAGCAAATAGCGGCCTTGAGCGAGTAGAGATCGGTTATAACATTGAAACTCCTGTTCCAGAATACTCACTCACAGTAGATGGCTTAGCAGACGAGTATATCATTGAGTCAACACCGACAACGTTGGATCTGACACTAACTGCTGAAGGCGATTTAAATGCAGAACTCACCGTTTACAATCACCATCGCGAACCACTTGCAAGTTGGGCAAACGAAATGAAAGACGGCTCGGTAGAGGCGATATCGCTCGCTTTAAGTAAATCGGAGCCGGGTCACCATATGCTCGTAACACGTATTAAGGATAAAGATGGCAACTTGGTGGATCAGCAAACACTCGACTTTCACTTAAAAGAAGAGTCAGTTACTCCACCACCATCTGATGAGTACGATTTTGTCTTCCCTGAAGGACTATCTAGCTACACGGCGGGCACAAAAGTGCTTGCCAGCGACGGGGGCATTTATCAATGTAAACCTTTCCCATATTCTGGTTACTGTATGCAGTGGAAAGAAAGCGCAAATCATTACGAGCCTGGAATAGGTTCACACTGGGAGATGGCTTGGGATAAAGTCAACTAAATCACCCTTTGAACGTTACGCAAAAGAGCCTCACTATGAGGCTCTTTTATAATCAAATGCAAAAATGACAATTTTCCCGGTCTAAACCATGAACACCAGATAAACTAGTGAGATGCGCTCGCCCCTCAATCAGTCCCATTTCATACCCTTCTAGTAAAACGGATTGTCGCATTGATAAGCGCTGAACATGAAAATTATCTGGTGGGGCAATCACCCTAACATGTGTTCCTGGTGGAGGGTTACGAATAAACTCTAATGATTGATTATAGTTATCTGCACGTCTTAACATCGCATCCGCCATTTTGGGGTGCTCCGCAAAAAGTTTCTTCATCAGCCATGTGGTCTTAACTGGCTTTTTGGCATAATTCAGTGGGTGAGAGAGTACTACGGTTATGTCGCGAGCCCCTCGACGATAAGCCTCACGCACTGGGATAGAATCAGCGACCCCACCATCGGTATAACAACCGCCAGAAAAACAAGGGGTATGCTTGTAGGCAATCGGTAATGCTGTTGTCGCTTCAATCGCATGGTGAAAATTATCACGTGTCACGCGGTAATAATCTGCCTGCCCTGTATCTACATTTGTTGTCGCTGCGAGAAAAGGAACGCCATTAAACAGTTTATTTTCATCGACGGGATACAAGCGATTAGATTCTTCAAACAGCCACTTCACATCGATGAGGTCCCCACCTTTAACGAAGCGAGTTGGGTCAAAAAAGCGTTTGCTTGTGGCCAGCTTAGTAATGACGTTAATACTGCGATGCGGGTAGTCGGTCAAATACCCAATCAAATTTGATGCACCAGCAGATACACCGATTGCAAAATCAAACGGTTTATAACTCTGCTCTAAAAACGCATCTAACACTCCGCTTGCGAAGACGCCTCGCATCGCGCCACCTTCTACTACAATTGCTTTTGTTGCCATATTTCCCCCATTCTCCTTGCCAAAAGAGTAATGAAATTCGTGCAATCACAACAATTGAATATTCTTATTATTGAAATAGGTGAAGTCTATTTATTTCTCTCTTAGAAAATGAAAACTAAAGTTCAAAAAATCCGTACCCGTTAGAAATGTAATTGCGGGCTTAACCAAGGTGGCAAGGTCTAAGAGAAATCTAGGAGAAAACCGTTTTATAGGCTTCGCCCGCGCCATCAATGAACATTTGAGTACCAATAACCGCTAGAATTAAGCCCATCATTTTAGTCACAACATTTAGAGCACTTGGTCCAACCGCTTTGACCAATTTGTCTCCAAATAAAAACAGTACATAGGTGATCACACAAAGGACAGCGAAAGAAACGATAGTAATAATGGTTTGATCGAAACCACCCGCTGTCGCAAAGTTCATCGCGGTAGCAATCGTTCCAGGCCCAGCTAATATTGGCATCGCCAGTGGAGACACTGCAATACTCAATGCCGCCCGTTGCTGAGCTGGTGAATACGCCTTCTCTTTGGTTTTCTGATGCGTCGAATCACCTTGAAGCATGTTAAAACCTATCAAAAACACCAAAATACCGCCTGTTATTCGCAATGCATAAAGCGTGATACCAAACAAATCAAAAATTAACTTACCGGCAATAGAAAATATCGCGATGATAATAAATGCAATAAAAACCGAGCGAAGCGCAATGGAACGGATGGTTTCTTTATCTTCATCAGCAGTTAAACTCAAAAAGATGGGAATATTGGCGATAGGGTTCATGATGGCAAAGAAGCCCATAAACACCGTAACTGTATGAACAATGAGTTCTTTCATATTTTCCACTGCATTTAAATTATTGATTCTAAAAACAGTATATACGCTCTCAAACAGAACGAGTGGTGTATTCTCGATTCGCCTTCACACTTATGCGCCAAGCATTGTTTTTCTTTTGAGATAGTTTACCGACTCATCAAATGTCGCTAAGGTGAGTCTTCAGCCTTTACACGTAACAGGGGATGTTAAGTCACCATGAACAGCACGATTCAAACAATTCTCAATCACCGCTCAATTCGAAAATTCACCTCACAACCGATTGAGAGCGAACAATTAGATGCCATTCTTCAAGCCGGCCTTGCGGCGTCCTCATCAAGCATGTTGCAAGTCGTTTCAATTATCCGCGTGACCGACAAAGAAAAACGTACGCTATTAGCTCAATATGCCGGAAATCAAGGGTACGTTGAAAGCGCGGCTGAGTTTTTGGTGTTTTGTATTGATTACCAGCGCCACGCCAGTATCAACCCAGATGTTCAAGCTGATTTTACCGAGTTAACGCTAATAGGCGCTGTAGACTCGGGCATCATGGCACAAAATTGCTTGCTTGCGGCGGAGTCGATGGGACTAGGAGGTGTGTATATTGGTGGTTTACGAAACAATGCCCAAAAAGTAGACGAATTATTAGGTTTACCTAAAAATACCGCCATTTTATTTGGTATGTGTCTTGGTCATCCAGATCAAGCCCCTGAAGTAAAACCTCGCCTACCTAAGCATGTCGTGGTGCATGAAAATCAGTATCAAGACCTAAACTTGGATGATATTCAGACGTATGACCAAACTATGCGAAACTACTATGCAAACCGTTCGAGCAATCAAAAACAGAGTACTTGGTCGCAAGAAGTCACCAGTAAACTGGCTGGCGAATCACGTCCTCATATCCTTCCGTATTTGAATGGGAAGGGGCTAGCGAAGAAGTGACCATGTCGAAAGACAACAAAACAAAAAAGAGATCCGAATCACACTTTTGATAATCCTATTTAATACAACGAGATAATTAGTCGGTAGATTTTCTTGGTTGTATTTTAGAAAGAAAACACTACATATAGAGCTAATAAACAAAATTTGAGCTAATTGAACAAGTTTTTTATCCGAAATATGAAATCTTGTAAGTGAAAACATAAAAATACGATATTTATCTGGACACTTGCTGCATTATTGTCTATTGCTCTAATCATTGAAATTCATTAGAGTTCATGCCTCCAGATGCAATCAATCCCTTATTGAGCACTTTATAAATAGAAGAAGGTGGTGCTTATAAGGTTATGTTGTGAAGTCTTTTCTGGAAAAGAATGTTGCTACCAGCAACTCGCTCTTTACGTCAGATGAATGAAAAAACATGAATTTCAAACATAAAAAGCTAGCTAGTTTAGTGCTCTCCTCAGTACTTCTTTCTGGATGTACTGTACCCGGTAGTCACCTTTCCACAGATGGAAAAAACTTCGTCGAAGACAGCAATGTTAGTCGCACTTCTGATTTCAATGTTTTTCCACTTACACTTGATAAAGTATCTCAACTTAAAAGTTTGGGGATAGAAGCCAAATCCAACCCTGAACTAGATCGCCAACTTAGCGCTTATGAGTATGAGGTTGGCCCTGGAGATATACTACCGAGATTCCGCAGCCAATTTAGGAATAAACTGCTTCATACAGAACACCAAGAAGCTTAAGCAGCCGAGTCTGATG
>NZ_JAWOWF010000036.1:0-54128 GCF_033340295.1 Vibrio sp. 1401 | reverse complement strand
GCCTGATATCGACTCACTTCTTCCCTGGAACTTCTCCCACACATAAAAAAGCGCCCGTGTGTTCATGGGGCGCTTACTGTATTGCTGTTGATAAGCAAGAATAAAATCTCGGATAGCGTCATTTACGGGGAAAACACAGTGGACGTCTAGGCCTTCTAAAAACTGATTGTCAGCCATATCCCAGAAGCTTTGAAGCGAATTACAAATGATTGTTCTCATAACAGTGCTCGTCTCGGCTTATTTAAAGTCAGATTAACAACTGTCCTTGGTGTGCAATACGGAGCTAACTAGTTTTTCAATTGCCCAGTATTTTAGGGTGAAGGCTACATTACATCACCTAGATCCATTCGTATTGGTTAAAAACCAATCACTAGCGAGCAGAGTATAGCCAACCAAATGTATATTTAAAAGATAAAATTGGAACGAAAATCAAGCAATGGTTTGCGCATTTCTAAGTTGGGTTTACATGATTACCCGCTAGTCCGGAGTAGGGTTTATGTGTGGCCTTACTCCTAAACAAGCTCGATGTGCAGGGTTGAGCGTTAATGAACTGAATCCTGCCCTTTGAGGTTAGTTGGTATAGTGGAACGTTAAGTTTCGCTCCCTGATTTAAGGTTAAGCTATAAATCTAACGCTAAGATTTTGGACTTACGCTGGAAGTTATATAACCCTTGTTTGGCTCCAGGCAAATAGTCGACACTGACTTCGTAAAAACCTTGCTCTCTAAACCAATGCAAACTGTGTGTCGTGAGGACAAAAATCTGATCAATGGTTTCGGATTTAGAACGATGTTTCATGTAGTTGAGCAGTAACAAACCTCGGTTTCCATCACGATAGTCAGGGTGAATCGCTACGCAAGCCATCTCAGCTTTACGCTCTTCTGGGTATGGATAAAGGGCAGCACAGCCAATAATCAAGCCGTCTTTTTCGATGATGGTAAATTTTCCTATCTCTTGCTCTAGCTGCTCTCGAGAGCGCCTAACGAGTACACCTTGTTCTTCTAAAGGGCGAATGAGGTCTAAGATACCGCCAATATCGTCAATATTAGCTTGCCTCACTTGTTCAGCACTCGCCATAACAACTTGGGTACCGATACCGTCGAAAGAGAACAACTCCTGAATTAAGGCGCCATCTACTTTATAACTGATCAAGTGGCTACGAGGTACTCCGGCACGGCAAGCGGCAATAGAGCCTTTAAGAAAGCGCAGTGTTCCAGTGTTGTAATCTAGGTCAGGAGACGTATTTTCAGAAAGCGTTTTGATGACATGCTCCGCCTCAATTGGTAGTAACTCGGCGACAGCATTGCCGTTGTCATCAATGACACCTTGTTCGGAGCAAAAACCAATCAGCTTATCCGCACACAGCTTTATCGCTAGTTGGGTGGCGACTTCTTCCGATAATAAATTGAAGCACTCGCCAGTCACAGAGCTAGCAATGGGACCTAGCAGAACAATTGAACCTTGATCAAGAGTGCGATTAATCGCGTCGGTGTCAATGCGGCGAATACGTCCACTATGGCAATAGTCCACACCATCATCAACGCCGAGTGGTTGGGCAATGATGTAGTTTCCGCTAACGACATTGAGCTGGGTACCTGCCATCGGAGTATTGTTGAGGCTCATTGATAGGCGCGCAGTAATCGCAAGCTGAAGTTGTCCGGCAGCTTGCATAACAACAGATAAAGCCGATTCATCCGTAATGCGGATATTTTTGTGGTAAGGCGTAGTGAGGTCTTGTTTTTCTAGCAGCTGATTAATTTGAGGACGTGCACCATACACCACCACGACTTTGATTCCGAGGCTGTGCATGAGTGCGATATCATTAATAATATTGCCAAAATTTTTGTGTGCGACGGCTTCTCCGCCCAGCATGATCACCATGGTTTTTCCGCGGTGAGCATTGACATAAGGTGTTGATTGACGGAATCCTTTTACGAGAGCAGTACTACGAATTTTCACTACAGCCATCCCTTTGTTTAATTATGTTAAAATAATGCCTTTTTATTCATTGAGTGGCAAGGCGAAATTTTGGAATAAAGCACAAACATATTGAGGTAGGTTCTTGGTCCCGTTAAGAGGGAAGGTTACAATGGTGGCGTCTTTCCTCAATACGTGAACCTCATGTCTTCTGCTGTTAATAAGAATGCTGCGATCACTGCTTCAAATCTGTCAAAAACGTCATCTAAATCAATTCTTCGTAAGTGGCTAGAGCGTTCTCTCATGCTTATAGCGATAGTTGGAACCGTTGTCGTGTGCATGCTGTATAGTGATTTGATTACTCGAACCATTAATCCGCCCATTCCCAAATCGACAATTTATGGTCGCTGGGTTGAGCAAGATGTTGCGCCTTATGCTCGTGAAGAATTTGTGTTGAGTGAGCGCGGTGTTACCGTAAATGGTTCTACAGTGGCGACCAGTTTTGAATTCGATGGGGATTCGTTTTCGTATCGAGTGGGTTCAAATGAGCGGCACTTCAATTTTGTGGGTAAGCAGCATGCAGAAATGAAGCTGGATGCCAATGCTCATTATCTACCTGTATTCCGTTTAGAGGGACGTGCAAGGATAGCGGTAAGATAGTCGTTTTTATTATTGTCTTTTAAGCAGAGCTCTCTTGCGTCTGTGAGCCATATGGATGATCACAATTTCATCTCTCAATCAGTAAATTTTACTTCCAAACATAATCCGGACAATTCCGTAATTCTTCCGCTGTTATCATGTTGCATTAACTGAATGAATTTACAACGAGTAAACGGATTGGCTTAGCGTTGAAACATTTTGTCGTTGCTTTTCAATTGCACCGTATGCATTTGTTTGCCATCCTTTTGCTATTCTCTTTTACGGAAAAGACACGTGTTAAAAAAACTCCTTCCTATTATCTCTTTGAGCCTACTCTTTGGCTGTGCTCAACAAAATGATCGTGCTCAGCAATATCTTGATGGTGAGTTTCCTCAGATCCTCAATCAAGTGGATGTGGTTGAGTCTAACAAACCACGCGATTTTACTGAATTTAACAAGCAAGCTGAGCAAGTGGTGATAAAGTCACCATCCATGGCGAAGATATACCAACCGCTATATCAACGATTAAGTGAGTGGGCGCAACAGAGCGGAGATACCAGTGCGTTGAGTGCGTTTGGCATTCAAGCCGCGCAATTGGGTGGTGGTGATAAAAAAGGTAATGTGCTGTTTACCGGATACTTTTCTCCCGTGATGGAACTGCGTCATACACCAAACGACATTTTTAAGTACCCAGTTTATGGCAAGCCAAACTGCTCATCAGATTGTCCGACTCGCGCGGAGATCTACAACGGGGCATTAGATGGCCAAGGTTTAGTGCTAGGTTATGCACCTAACCGTATTGACCCGTTTATGATGGAAGTGCAGGGCAGTGGCTATGTGCATTTTGAAGATGATGATACGTTGGAGTACTTCGCGTACGCAGGGAAAAATAATAAAGCTTACGTTAGTATTGGCCGCATTTTGATTGAACGTGGTGAAGTGCCGCGTGAAAAAATGTCTCTCAAAGCGATTAAAGAATGGGTAATGGACAACGACGACGCAACAGTACGCGAGTTGTTGGAGCAAAACCCTTCTTACGTCTTCTTTGCGCCAAAAGCGGAAGCGCCAGTAACGGGATCGGCTGGTATTCCTTTGTTGCCAATGGCCGCGGTCGCGGGTGACCGTTCTATCTTACCAATGGGGACTCCAATCTTGGCGGAAGTGCCACTGCTGAATGCCGATGGTACGTGGAGTGGTGCGCATCAACTGCGAATGCTGATCGTTTTAGACACTGGTGGTGCTGTAAAACAGAACCATTTGGATCTGTATCATGGCATTGGTGCGAGAGCAGGAACGGAAGCAGGGCACTACAAGCATTTTGGTCGAGTTTGGAAACTTGGGCTGGAAAACTCACCAACTCAAGCGCCTTGGGCTTTGCCGCCAGAAAAGCTACAATAGCCATCCAAGAAAGAGGAACCGCCTCTTATCTAGACATTTCATCAAAGAGTGCGTATAAATCGCACTCTTTGTTTTTCTATCGATCATCTGGACTTCAATATGCGTGAACTCGATACCCCAGCATCTGACAGCTACAATCAACGCTTTGGCGGCACTCGTCGTCTTTATGGCAACAGTGAAGTGGACATTCTTCGCGCTGCACACGTTTGTGTTATTGGTATTGGTGGCGTGGGTTCATGGGCGGTCGAAGCGCTGGCCCGTACTGGGATCGGTGAGTTGACTCTGATTGATATGGATGATGTTTGTGTCACGAATATTAACCGCCAAATTCATGCGATGACGGGCACCGTTGGCCAAAGCAAAATTGAAGTGATGGCCGAGCGTGTCAAATTGATCAACCCAGAGTGTAAAGTCAATCTGATTGATGATTTCATCACGCCAGACAATCAACATGAGTACTTAAGCAAAGAGTTTGATTACGTGCTAGATGCGATTGACAGCGTAAAAGCGAAGGCGTCTTTGTTGGCGTATTGCCGCAGCAACAAGATCAAAGTGATCACCACGGGGGGCGCTGGTGGTCAGGTTGACCCAACGCAGATCATGGTCGCTGACTTAACGAAAACGATCCAAGATCCTCTAGCGAAGAAAATCAAAGACACCTTGCGTCGTCATCATAACTTCCCTAAGAATCCGGCTCGTAAGTTTGGTATTGATTGCGTGTTTTCAACCGAGCAGCTGAAGTACCCTCAAGCAGACGGTTCAGTGTGTGGTGTGAAGTCGACAGCGGAAGGTCCAAAACGTATGGATTGCGCTAGCGGTTTTGGTGCGGCGACTGTCGTAACTGCAACGTTTGGCTTTGTCGCGGTATCGCGAATCGTTGAGAAGTTGATTTCAAAATATAAGCAGTAAACTAGAAGAAGAGCGCATCATGACAGATTTTCCCGTTTCTCCATTTGGTACAGATATCACCAGCGAAGACATTGTAGCGACTATGCAGCAATTTCAAGGCTGGGAAGATCGTTACCGTCAGGTGATTCAGTGGGGTAAAAAGCTGCCACAAATGCCAGAAGAGCTGAAATCAGAACAAGTTACCGTTTCGGGTTGTGAAAGCTTGGTGTGGTTAGTGAGCCAAGAGCAAGATGGCGTTTGGCATTTTTGTGCGGACTCCGATGCGCGTATCGTCCGTGGATTGATTGCCTTGGTAATGGCAGCTTATGACGGTAAAACGGCCGATCAAATTCAAGCATTTGATATTGATGCTTATTTTAATCAGCTGGGGCTTGTCTCCCATTTAAGCCCGTCACGTGGTAATGGCTTGAAAGCTATTGTAGAGCAGATTAAGCAAGTCGCCGTGTAACGAGTTATTTTTCCAACTCTTAAAAAACGCCGAATAGCCTAGCTGTTTGGCGTTTTTTGTATCTGAGTTGAGATATTTTTTGCATATGGATAAAAAGTATGCAAATGGTCGACTATTTTAGCGTTAATTAACCATTCTATTGATCCTGGTTCATTATATTGCCCACTTGGTTTTTATAAACTCAATTGTATTTAAAATTTGTCTATATTAGATAATAGACATATGCCCCATCCGCTCCTATTCCCCAATGTGGAAACACACTTGGAAGCGATTGGGTTACTTAGATACAAATGCTAGGAACCTCCCTATATGCAATTCACCTTGGAACATGCGCAAGACGTGTTATCCGGAATGCCAGACCCCACTTTTATTCTGAGTGAAGATGGTATCTATATTGATGTTTTTGGAGGAACAGATAAAAAAGCCTATCACGATGGAAGCAATTTGATAGGTGAGACGCTGCACAGCGTACTCGAGAAAGATAAAGCTGACTGGTTTATCGAGCAGATCAATCGATCACTGAAACAAGACAGTATTGTGACGGTCGAGTACAAGATGTGCGCCGACAGCATTCAGGGAATAGATGCTAACAGTGGGCCAAGAGGCGACCTATACTACGAAGGCAAGATCTGCCCACTCGCTATAAAATACCGAGGTCGTCGCGTTGTCCTTATTCTTACACGCAACATCTCCAATCGCCACCGAGTTGAAACCCTTCTTCGCCATCAAAGCCAAATTGATGCTCTTACTAACATCTACAATCGACGTGTCTTTTTCGAAAAGCTCACAGAAGAGGTCATTAAAGCTCAAGAGCCGAACTATCACTCCGCGTTGTTATTGTTTGATTTGGACTTTTTTAAAGTCATCAATGATAAACGTGGTCATGATGCGGGGGATTATGTCTTAGAGACCTTAGCTGATTTGGTTTCTCACTTACTCGTCAAAGACGAAATTTTTGCAAGAGTCGGAGGGGAGGAGTTTGCGATTATTTTGCCAGAAACTTCTCTGTCGGCGGCGAAAGAGGTAGGAGAGGAAGTACGTTCCCACATTCAAAATTGTCAGTTCGAATTTGAAAAGATTGAAATTCCGGTCACGGTGAGTGTAGGCGTGGTGGAAATAGGCAGAAATGAAACCACCAAACGTTTGTATGCGCATGCAGATAAAGCGCTTTATGCTGCGAAAAGAAATGGCAGAAATTGCGTGGCGACTCTGGATAGGCAGATGGAGTAACCTTGTTGGTTACTCCAAATCAAACTGTTGGCGTTATAGCATGTCGACGGCTTTTTCTACGGCGGCGATGAGTCTATCCACATCTTCAGCCGTGTTATAAATACCAAAAGAAACGCGTACCGTGCCTTTAACGTTTAGCGCATCCATCAATGGGTGAGCGCAGTGGTGTCCTGCTCGTACCGCAATGCCTTGTTGATCGAGCAGCGTCGCCATGTCTTGGTGATGAACGCCGTCCATGACGAACGTCAGTACAGAGGCATTCGGTTGATAGCCTAGAATATGGATGTCATCCAAAGCGCTTAGTGCTTGGTAGGCCTTATCCTGAAGCACATGGAGATGAGTCTCTACTTCGTGATGGTCAAAACCTTGGTACCACTCAATGGCTTTCGCTAGAGCAATCGCGCCCGCAACGTTTGGTGTGCCCGCTTCAAATTTACCAGGAAGTGCAGAAAACGTCGTTTTTTCGAAAGAAACGCGTTCAACCATTTTACCGCCGCCGTGCCATGGTGGCATGGCTTCCAAAAGTTCAAGCTTGCCGTATAAAACCCCAATGCCTGCTGGTGCATAAAGTTTGTGACCTGAGAAAACGTAGAAATCGATATCTGATGCCGATAAATCAAGTTGCTCATGTACGATGCCTTGCGCGCCATCAACTACAACAACCGCGCCAACGTTGTGCGCCAGTTCAGTGATTTTTTCGATAGGTTGGCGTGTGCCTGTTACGTTGGTTATTTGTGCGCAAGCAACAATTTTACAGCGGTCAGACAGAAGCGCCTCAAATGCACTGATGTCGAACTGGCAATCTGATGTCATCGGAACTTTAATGACTTTAGCACCCGTTTGCTCTGCCACGATTTGCCAGGGCACGATGTTGGCGTGGTGCTCCATCTCGCTAATTAAGATCTCATCACCTGGTTGTAACGTGCTACGGGCGTAGGTTTGAGCAATTAAGTTCAGTGCTTCGGTTGCGCCCCGTGTCCAAATGATCTCTTTAGAGCTGTTTGCACCAATAAAGCTTGCCACTCGTTCTCGTGCCGCTTCAAATTGGCTGGTGGCATTAGCCGTTAAACTGTGGCTGCCACGGTGAACATTGGCATTTTGCGCACTGTAGTAATGACTGATGACATCAATCACACATTGCGGTTTTTGCGTTGTCGCTGCGCTATCTAGATACACTAAGGGCGTATCGTTGACGGATTGGTTTAGAGCAGGAAATTGCTCGCGTACAGCATTTACGTCAAACATTATTCTTCACCAAGCTTGTGGTAGTGCAGAGTAGGCAGAGGGATCATTGGTTCAGCAACTGACCATGCGTGTTTTTTACCTGAGAGTTGAATGATTACTTCCATCGCGAACTCTAAAGCTGTACCCGGACCTTGACTAGTGATCAGGTTGTGGTTGATATCAAAGGTCACGCGTTTGCTGCGCCACTTCTCTTCCGGGATATGTGACTGAAAGCTCGGGTGACAGGTCATCAGTGATTGTGGGAAAAGATCATGGTGTTGCAATACCAACGCCGGTGCTGCGCAGATAGCAGCGACCAATTTTCCCTCGTAGATGTGCTGCTTAAGGATTTCTATCATCACCGTGCTATCACGAAAAATTTCTGCACCACCAACACCACCAGAAAGCGCTATGGCGTCAAACTCATCATCAGCAATATCGACCAGTTTACAATCGGCTGTTAGTGTGACTCCGCGAGAAGCTTTCATCGTCAATGAGCCATCAAAAGCAGCACTCGCTACCGTAACGTCATAACCCGCGCGAACCATCATGTCGATAACGGTGACGGCTTCCATTTCTTCGGTGCCCGGAGCGATTGGCACTAAGATTTTCTTACTCATTGTTCTGTCCAGCTTTGTTCTATTTGTTTGATGCGTTGGTAAAGTTTTAAATTCTCAGGCGTATTGATGCGATGTTTCTCGGCAGCCTTTAACAAGTATCCGGTTATAAAATCAATTTCCGTTCGACGCTGATGGAATACGTCTTGTCTCATTGAAGAATAGTTCTCAGCTGTGGCGTTCACCACTTGCATTACCGTATCGAAAAGAGAGCGAAACTCGATAGCAATACCTTCTTTACTCATTACTTCAACCAGTTCTTGAGTGATGCTTTCGAGTTGTATCTTAAACTCGGGCTTCGCAAGTTCACCATTCTTACACTGGAGAATCGCAGTCAGTGGGTTAATCGCGCAGTTGATCGCTAACTTAGTCCATAACGCAGATTGGATGTGTGGATTCCAAATGGCCTCTGGAAGGGCATTATGCATAACATCTTTCAGAAAAGTGCACTGCATTCCTTTGTCATTATAACCACCCGCTTGCGTTGTTCCGTGACCGGTATGCAATACGTGTTGGTTATCTGGTTTGTATGCGCCGTGCGTCGTTGTTGCGAGCACTATCGGATTGTTTGGCACAACCTTCTCCAAGGCAGAGGCAGTACCCATACCATTGTGCATCAGCATGATAATCGTGTCTGTATTGATATGAGGGAGCAAAGGCTGAATGGCGTCTTCCACTTGCCAAGCTTTTACCGTGATCAAAATGAGGTCCGCTTGATTTACGGAGGAAATATCTTGATTACTGAATACGATTGCGGGTGTGTCATCCAACTGAAGTGGTTGTTGTCTCTCTGAACTTCTTCCCCACAATGAAACATTGTGCCCGGCAAGCTTAAATTTTGTTGCCCAGAGTGAGCCCACCGCACCTGGACCGAGGATAAGGATATTCACCAAACGCTCTCATTAAAAAGGTTTGCTGCAAGGATAATGAGGGAAAAAAGGAAAGCAAATAAAAATGGCGCCGAAAGGCGCCATTTTTGAGCAAACTTAGTGGTTCAATTAGAACTTGTAAGTTACAGCTAGGTAGTGGCTTACACCAGTCGATTCTAGCTCAACACCTGGAGCAACTTGTAGACCGTCTTTTACGCCATATACTTCTTTGTATGCTTTCAGGCCGTAACCAACCGCGAAGCGATCTGAGTGCCAGTAAATGCCGTTGAACATTGCACCACCGTTTGACGCGGTAGTACCAAATTTGTTACCAGCATCATCATCCATACCGAATTGGTAATCAATGTAACCTTGGTAAGAAATGAATGAACCATTGTCGAAGAAGTAGAATGGTTTGAACCAGTTAGTCGAGATTTGGAAACCGTTCCAACCTTTGTTGTTGCCATCGTAAGTGCTGTACAGGTTTAGGCCGATTTTACCTAACCAAGGAACCATTACATCAGAACCTAAACCGATTTTCTGGTTGTTTACACCACCGTTGTTACCGCCCCATTCCATTAGAGATGCAATGTATAGCTCTTGAACTGGACCGAAAGATAGGTCTTTACCAGTTACGGCATCTAGAGACATACGTGGTGCAAATTTCATGAACATCTTGTCAGGAGCGCCGTTCTCAATTGACTTATCTTGGTTATCTTTAGTCGCTAGGTTAAATACGTCTACGTAACCGTATAGGTCGAAAATACCAGAGCGACCGCCAAATTCCATTTCTAGGTAATCGTGAGCGTTGTCGTCAGCGCCTTTAACTCGTGGCATTTCATCAATTGAGTACATGTAGTTGAACTGCATCCACTTGTAATCGTTTTTGTGGATATCGCCGTCAGAGTAATCTGCCGCCATAACTGGAGCTGAAGTAGCCGCTAGAAGGCTAAGAGCTAAAAGTGATTTACGCATAAGGGGACTCTCTATGTTTGTAATGATTCAGAACACGCAATCTATGCTGCGCTTTCCAATTGGCGGGAATAATAGCGATAAAAATCCCAAATGAAAGTGATAAAGGGTGCAAAACTGAACGTTTTTGGTGAGTTGTGTCACGAAATTATCTTTATTTACGGAACTTTTTGTTTGTTGCATTTGATTGCAATAAATGTGTGATTTGGATCGTTTGCGTAAGCGATTTTATGACTTTTTAAGCCAGTCGATTAACCAACATAAATCGTTAGTGATCGGAGTGATAAGGGATTCGTATGTATCCGTGAATCAAAGAGGACGTTTGAATGAAAGAAGTCATGTTATTCCCACTCACTTCAGTTGTACTCCCTGAGGGTAAAATGAATCTGCGCATTTTTGAGCCACGATATAAGCGAATGGTAAAGGAATGCAGCCTACAAAATGTGGGCTTTGGAGTTTGCCTGGTAGGAAGTGAAGGTGACCCTAAAGACGTGGGTAACGTTTCATCTATCGGAACTTTGGTCAGGATCGTTGATTTTGAAACACTCAGTGATGGCCTTCTTGGTATTACAGTTGCTGGTGAGCAACGCTTTATTGTCAAACGCGTCCGTGCAGATGCGGATGGCTTACGTCATGCAGAGGTTGAATGGTTAGACAATTGGCAACATCTAGACAACTCACCAGATTTCTTCTTTTTAAGCCAGCAGTTATCCCATGTTTATGAAGAGTTTCCTCAAC
Source organism: Vibrio sp. 1401 (assembly GCF_033340295.1). NCBI lineage: Bacteria > Pseudomonadati > Pseudomonadota > Gammaproteobacteria > Vibrionales > Vibrionaceae > Vibrio > Vibrio sp. 1401. Next base: position 43,168 of record NZ_JAWOWF010000036.1, on the reverse strand, counting down.
TTGGAAGCCTCTACCAGCATCGTTTTTACGATGACTCTGCTTGGGTTACTCAGCGTTGGCTTGAGTTACTACCCCTAGACTGCAATCTGTTCGAACAGCTAGTCGGCGCAGAGGACTGTATTCCTGCGTTGCAATTTCTGACAGAAGCCATAGAAGCCCCGACTAACAAAGAGGCAAGGATATGAAAGGATTTAATAAAGCTGCGCTAACTATTGTTGCGACATTAGGACTGGCGGCGTGTGGCTCCGACAGTGACACTATCGAGTATTCCAATTTACAAGCAGTGCACGCTTCTTCTGATGCGCCGCTTGCAAATGTGTGGATCAACGATAAACCATCTTTAACGAATGTTGATTATGGTGTGGGATCTGGCTACGTTAAATTGCGAGAGGGGATGAATTCGATTCAGGTCGATGTACAGCTCCCAGGTAATGAAACCGCGACCGTAGTACCTAAAACAGAACTAGATCTTGATTCCGACCTCAATTATAACGTGTTCGTTGTTGGCGATGCCGATGGTTCGCCAAACCCAGTTGAGCCTTTAGTTGTGACTCGCAGCGCCGATTCAATGGCTGATGCCAATAGTCTAGATGTTCAAGTTGTTCATGCAGCTTCAGGCGTTCCTGCTGTTGATCTTTATGTCACTGAGCCAGGTGTTGCTCTTGCTAGCGCGACTCCAATAACTAACCTTGCTTACAAAGCTTCTACCGACGTATTGAACATCCCAGCTGGTGAGTATCAAGTTCGACTTGCCGTAGGAGACAGCGTTGCTTTTGACTCGGGCAAAGTATCTCTTGCGGCTAACTCCAACTTGACGATTGCCGCTATCGGCACAGGAGATTCGAATAGCACGTCACCTGTCAAACTCTTGGTGTTGGACGGTTCGGGCTCTTCTATAATTGAAGATATGGGCAGCCAAGCTGAAGTAAGAGTCGGACACCTTGTCGATGGAGCGCCAGTCGTCGATGTTAACGTTAACGGGGCGGCCTTCGCTCCTCTTGCCGACTTAGCGTTCAAAGAGATTCGTGGTTATTTGGATCTTGCTGCTAGCGCTTACGATATTGACGTTTACGTGGATGGCACAACAACCAATCCGATCATAGATGTTGGCGGGTTAATGGTTGCAGGTGGAATGGATTACAGTGTTTATGCAGTCGGTGTTGTTAGCCCAGCGATTGATATCGAAGCTCTGGTTGTTGAAGATATGAGACGCGCTGTGGCGACTAGCGCGACATTGAATGTGACACACGCCGCGGCTAATCCTATAGCGGAAATGGTGGATATTTACCTCACTACTAGTGCAGGAATAGATGGAAGTGATCCAACTATTGCTAATTTTGCGTATAAAAACAGTGTACAAGGATTATATGTCGCTGAAGGTACATATTATGTAACGGTAACAGTGGCTGGTAACCCAAGTATTGTTGCGGTTGACTCAGCACCAGTCAATGTAATGAACGGTGTTGTGTACCAAGTCGTTGCCATTGATGATGGGAACAACGGTGGTTTCAACTTGTTGGTCGATGACGTGACCGATTAGGAAGAATGGGAGGAGGAAACTCCTCCCAAAAATTAAGGCCGATTATGATGAGTGATAGCCCGAAAAAACTGGGGCGCAGTGATTGGAACGATTACATGGATAAAGTGAAGGCTCGAGACAAAGACGCGTTCGCTTTTGTATTCCGTTTTTACGCACCCAAGCTGAAGCAATTCGCTTACAAACATGTTGGTAATGAGCAAGTTGCTATGGAGATGGTGCAAGAGACCATGGCGACAGTTTGGCAGAAAGCGCACCTCTATGATGGTGAAAAGAGCGCGTTATCGACTTGGATATATACCATAATCCGAAACCTTTGTTTTGATTTGCTGAGAAAACAGAAAGGTAAGGAATTACACATTCATTCTGATGACATTTGGCCGTCAGAGTATTATCCACCTGATCTTGTTGATCACTATTCACCAGAGCAAGATATGTTGAAAGAACAGGTGGTTAAGTTTTTAGATATATTACCGAAAAACCAGAGAGATGTTTTACAAGCGGTATATCTTGAAGAGCTACCTCATCAACAGGTCGCGGAATTATTTGATATACCCCTCGGTACTGTAAAATCCAGGCTGAGGCTTGCAGTAGAAAAGCTAAGGCATTCAATGCATACGGAGCAACTATGAACAAACACCCAGATAACAGCTTGTTAGAAGCATACGCTTCGGGAAGCATTGATGCAGTTTCTGGTCTTGTGGTCGCAACCCATTTAGAAACATGCACCAAGTGCCGAGCTTATGTGAACCAAGTCGAAGCAAGTCAAGCGAACATCGTAAGTGACATACCTTCTGAGTATGTTTCTGAATTTGACGACATGTTTAATGACATCATCAATGCGGAGCCAGCGACTGATAATATCGTGATCCGCGACTCTGCTGCTGTTAATGTGGCAGGAAAAAGTTTCGCTCTTCCTAAAACTCTAGCGCGTTTCTCTGACCTTGTAGGGTCATGGAGAAGTTACGGAGGCAAGGTTTTCAGTGCTCAGATTGACCTAGGGGAAGACGCTCGTGTCAGCTTAATGTACATCGAGGAAGATGTGCAAATTCCTCAACATACGCACAAAGGCCTGGAGTCTACATTGATCCTACATGGTGGATTTAGTGACGAGGATGGCCAATATGAAGAAGGCGATTTGATGATTAGAGACGCATCAGTGAAGCACAGCCCTTACACTAAGACCGGAGAAGACTGCTTGTGTTTAACCGTATTGACTGAGCCGATGATCTTTACTCAAGGCGTGGCACGTATATTTAATATGTTTGGTAAAGGGTTATACCCATAGACCTCTTATCTTATATCTCGCAAAACAAAAACCACCGAATTCGGTGGTTTTTTATATGTTTCGTTAATGTTTGTGACGTGCTTTTTCCAATAGAGCATCAAAGTAATGTCGTAGCGAGTACAACATAATCAAGCTTGGCACGACCATGACAGCGGTAAGCACGAAGAATGTGCTCCAATCATTAAGATAATCCACTAGCTCGCCACTGAAAGAAGCAAGAGTCGTCCGTCCGAAGTTTCCTAGAGAGGCAAGCAACGCATACTGAGTTGCCGAAAATGCTTGCCCGGTTAGAATCGTCAAAAATGAAACAAAAGCGACAGTTGAGAAAGCAGTCGTAAAGTTATCGACAATAATCGTGGCTAAGTACAAGTGCTCGTTTGGGCCTACCGAAGCAATCCAAGCAAACATCAAGTTACTGGCAGACATAGCAATACCGCCGATCATTAATCCACGTACAATACCAAACCTAACGTTGAACATGCTTCCGACAAAAGTAAAGAAGATGGTGGCTCCCCAACCGATTAGTTTGGAGTAATAGCCAATCTGTTCATTGCTAAAACCAATATCTTTATAGAACGCGATCGACATCCTGCCCAAAAACGCTTCGCCAATTTTAAATAGGAAAACGAACAGCAACAGAGTAATCGCGACACGGACGCCATTGCGATTAAAGAAATCAAGGAAAGGTTCTACAACAGTCACGGTAAACCAAGCTACGACTTTTGAACCAACCACTTCTTTGTGGCGTTGTTCAGCGGCAGACTGAAGTTGTTCGCGTTGAGTCTTCGGTTCTCCGACTAAAATCGTAAAGACCATTAGAATGCCGACTATCACCGCCATCCCGTAATACACGCCATTCCAACCGACGCTATCAGCATTAACAAACGCTAAATAACCCGGTAGTGAATAACCTGTCCACCAGCCAATGACCGCCATTGCAGAAGCTTGTGGCAGCTTAGATTCTTCTGATTTTGGGAAAGTATCAATACGAAAAGCATCAATTGCGATGTCTTGTGTCGCTGAAGCCGTTGCAATACACAAGGCGAGTAGTGACGCAAACACCAAGTTTTCCGCTGGATTTACGCCGGCAATAAATAGGGTAGCGACGAGTACGATACTTTGACAAAAGAAAATCCAGCTACGTCTTTGCCCCAGCAGTCTAAAGAGGACTGGCAGCTTCACGCGGTCAACCAGAGGTGCCCACAGAAAGTTGATCGCATAGACCGCAAAAACGCTACCAAAATAGCCAATTGCGGAGAGGGTCAAGCCGGCATCTTTTAGCCAACCTGACATGTTTGAGCCGATAAGAACCCACGGAAAGCCGCTAGAGCAGCCCAGCATGAAAACCCACATGAGTCGTTTATCGAGGTAACTTTTTACCGTTTCCAACCAAGTGATGGAAGGTAATGAAGACATAAATCAATCCAATAAAATGAAGCCGTTGAAAGAGAAAGCCCTTCGATTATTCAAAGGGCTTATCGTTTTGGCTATTTAAGTAGTGTAGCTTTGGTGATGACGATTTGCGTCTCTGGTACATCACGCATTCGGCCTACCGTCGTGGTCGGCTGCTGAGCCATTTTCTGGATAACGTCGAACCCCTCAGTAACCTCACCAAATACAGCATAACCTGGTGGTCGAGCGCCATAGTTGAGAAAGTCATTGTCGACTAAGTTGACGAAAAACTGACGAGTTGCAGAGTTTGGTGCATTGGTTCGTGCCATGGCGATGGTAGCACGGTTATTGTTTAGACCATTATTTCCTTCGTTTTTGATTGGCGCGTATGTTTTCACCATCTGCATATCTTGGTTAAAGCCGCCACCTTGTGTCATGAAGCCTGGGATAATACGATGAAAAATAGTACCCTCGTAGCTCCCATCTTCTACATATTTTAGAAAATTAGCGACAGTGATAGGTGCTTTCTCTTCGTTTAACTCAACCGTAAATGAACCAAGTGTCGTTTCAAACGCTACTTTTGGTCCAGCCCAAACGCTGCAGCTGAGTAGTGCTAAGGACAGAATCGCTTTGCGTAACATTAGAAACGCTCCTGCATGTATTGACGAAGCTCAGGGTCATTGGCAATCTCTTTAAGCGTCAATGTCACCACATCATTCAATGTCTCTTCAATATCGGCATCAGAAGCACTCAATGTGCCAGATCGCTTTGCTGTACCTGTATAAGTTTTGACTAGCTTGCCCTCAGGTGTCTCTGCTGTGATTTCCAGCACAACTTTAGCATCCATCTCATTTTCCATCACCGAATGCTTCACGTTGACCAACGCTTCTTGAACGCTCAATTCAATCGCGTTGTTGCTGTTTAGATCCGCATGGAAACCTTGAGATGAGAATTGCTTCTCTAATGCTTCTTCTAACGCAATACGTAAATTCTGTTTAGCATGAAGAGGAAGAATGTTCGAACGGCCGTTATCCACCAACGCCACGTACTGCGCTGCACGTACATCTTTGCTGGTCAAACTGTAAGTCTTGCCTTGAACAATTGGATTGGTGCTCAATGTGCTTTCTGGCATCAGGTTCAGCTGAGGTTGTTGAGGGGCTGAACACGCAGCAAGCAACGCAACCGAAGCCGCAAGTACCAATTTTCTCATTTTATTATTCCTTTTAACTATTTTGCTAAAGCTTATTTTGCGCTTAATTTAGCAGGATTTTTTGTAGCCTGTAAAATCACAAACTTATTGTTGGAAGCGATAAGTTTCACATTTTTATCGCCAAACAGACGTTTGAGTTTTGCGTCGTACCCGAGGTGACGATTTCCGATAACCAGTAAACGGCCATTTTCACTTAATACTTGTTTAGCATCGCAGAACATTTGCCAAGCAATATGATCGGTGATTGCCTGTTGTTGATGAAACGGTGGATTACACATAACCATAGAGCTGCTGCTGTGTTTAAAACCGTCCAAGCAATTGTTCGCTATGCACTGTATGTCTCTATTTTCACCAAGGTTGTCGCGTAGGTTCTGTTTTGCCGACTCAAGCGCCATAAAGCTTTCATCAACACATGTTAGCCGAGCATTTGGATTCAACTGACCAAATTTAACAGACAGAACACCATTGCCGCAGCCGAGGTCGATGACATTGTCTATTGAAGGGTCTTGAGGCAGGTGCTGCAGCATAAAGCGTGCACCTAAATCTAAACTTTCTCCTGAATAGACATTTGGCATGTTCTTGAGTTCGATATCTTCGCCATCAACGCGCCAAGTCGTGAAAGGCATTACTTCAATCGTAGGCTCAACTGTTGCTTGAGAAAACACCAATCTGTGCTTTTTCCAGGCCAAAGATGTTTTTGTTTCGCCTAAGTATTTTTCAAACAGTTTTAGCGTCGAAGTATGAATGTCTTTCGCTTTATTGACTGCAATGACGGGGCAGGAAGCCGGTAGCGCCTTTCTTAATTGGCTTAGTATCCACACTAGATGGCGGTTACTTTTGGGCAGTTGCAGCAAGACGAGATCAATATTGGCAGGAACGAGGTCCATCGTGGTGGCAAACGCTACTTTATTGCACTGGTTTTGCTCGAGATTTTGCTGTGCACCTTTATGTGAGATGAATGAATCACTCATTAGCGTTACATGGTGCTTTTCCGAAAACCAGCAGGAGAGGGCACCAAAGCTGTCATTAATCACGAGGATGTTTTGATTGTCTGGCAAAGCAAGCTCTTCAACATGATTAATAAGATACTCATCACCGGCATCCCACGCTTGTAGCGTTTCGTTACTACGTTTTGGGAAACGATGAAGTGTTAAGCTTCGCTCGTGAAGGTTCAGTTCGGTTTTCATAGCTAAATGTAAGTTGATTTAGAAATTAAGTGTTATTGTCGCAAATGATGACGTGTCGAGATACAAAAAGCTGTCAAATTTTACGAGTTCAGTGATGGCTGCTCTTTAGACATGTTCGTGGAGTCAAGCGCCTTGAGACAATATGTCTACAAAGTGCGTCAATAATGAGAGTGACGTTTGAGTGATGCATGTCTGCTTTACTTAGGTATATACTTATGGAATTCGCATCAATGAGGAACGAATATGATCCAAGAAATCATAGAGAAGAAACTACACAGTGAGCTGCAACCCAGCTATCTCAAAGTCATTAATGAGAGCTACATGCATAATGTGCCACCAGGCTCAGAGAGTCATTTCAAAGTGATTGTTGTGAGTGATTCGTTCGCGGGACAGCGTTTGATTGGGCGCCATCGTCAAGTTCATCAAATTTTGGCAGATGAACTGGACAACCACATTCATGCATTAGCTATTCATACATATACTGATGAAGAGTGGAAGCGTGAACAAGATGGCGCCCCTGATAGCCCGATGTGTATGGGTGGTGGTCACTAAAAACGCAAGATATAAAGGTGCAGAGAAAGGTGGCTTAAGGCCATCTTTTTTCGTTTTACATTCTTTAGGGACGTTAACGTGGCACAAATTCTGGTTAAAAAATGTGTTAACAGTGTTTCAACAAATGAATGGAAATTGCAGAATATTTCAGGCGATGAATATCACTTTTCCATAAGATATGTATGGAATATGGCATTTGTGCGATGGGTCAAAGTTATGACTATTCTTTGACCTTTTAGACCTGATTCTACCGAAATAACCCCTCTATTCTAATGATTGATCATGGCATCAAGTTCCTAAAAAATGCTAGACTACGGCACCTGATAAATCTCGCGTATTCCTTGTGACGAGATTTTTAATAGGATGTTGCGATTTTGATGTTTAAAACAACATCAAAACCGGACACTGATGTCGTGTCTAAAAGTTACGCAATCAAAAGAATCTTTTTCCCGATAAAAGTAGTGCAAGTGCGTATGATTACAATAAAGAAGGGCTTGGATCTTCCTATCGCAGGAACTCCATCCCAGGTGATTAATGATGGTAAGACCATCAAAAAAGTCGCCTTGCTTGGCGAAGAGTACGTTGGCATGCGACCTACCATGCATGTCCGCGTTGGTGATGAAGTGAAAAAAGCGCAAGTTCTTTTTGAAGATAAAAAGAACCCAGGCGTGAAATTTACTGCACCAGCAGCCGGTAAAGTGATCGAAGTTAACCGTGGCGCTAAACGTGTCCTTCAATCTGTAGTGATTGAAGTGGCAGGTGAAGAGCAGGTGACATTTGATAAGTTCGAAGCCGCTCAACTTTCAGGTCTAGATCGTGAAGTGATCAAGACTCAGTTGGTTGACTCTGGCTTATGGACCGCTTTACGTACTCGTCCGTTTAGCAAGGTTCCTGCAATCGAGTCTTCTACTAAGGCTATTTTCGTAACTGCAATGGATACTAATCCACTAGCAGCTAAGCCTGAGTTGATCATTAATGAGCAACAAGAAGCATTCATTGCTGGTCTAGACATTCTTTCAGCCCTGACAGAAGGCAAGGTTTACGTATGTAAATCTGGCACTAGCCTGCCACGCTCTTCACAGTCTAACGTAGAAGAACACGTCTTCGATGGCCCTCACCCAGCAGGTCTTGCTGGCACCCACATGCATTTCCTATACCCAGTAAATGCAGAGAATGTGGCATGGAGCATCAACTACCAAGACGTTATCGCGTTCGGTAAGCTGTTCCTAACTGGTGAGCTATGCACAGATCGTGTTGTGTCTCTAGCTGGCCCAGTTGTGAATAACCCTCGTCTAGTTCGTACCGTAATGGGTGCAAGCTTAGATGACCTAACAGATAACGAGCTGATGCCTGGCGAAGTTCGTGTGATCTCTGGTTCAGTACTAACAGGTACACATGCAACTGGTCCACACGCATACCTTGGCCGTTACCATCAACAGGTTTCTGTATTACGTGAAGGCCGTGAAAAAGAACTATTTGGCTGGGCAATGCCTGGTAAGAATAAGTTCTCGGTAACTCGCTCTTTCCTTGGTCACGTATTCAAAGGTCAGTTGTTCAATATGACAACGACGACCAATGGTAGTGATCGTTCAATGGTTCCAATTGGCAACTACGAACGCGTAATGCCTCTAGATATGGAGCCTACTTTGCTGCTTCGTGATCTATGTGCCGGCGACACAGACAGTGCTCAAGCACTGGGTGCGCTTGAACTGGATGAAGAAGATCTAGCATTGTGTACCTTTGTATGTCCAGGTAAGTACGAGTACGGTACGTTACTTCGTGAATGCCTAGATACTATCGAGAAGGAAGGGTAATTTTCATGGCTCTTAAAAAGTTTCTTGAAGACATCGAGCATCATTTTGAGCCTGGTGGCAAACACGAAAAATGGTTTGCCCTGTACGAAGCTGTAGCAACAGTTTTTTACACCCCAGGTATCGTAACAAATAAAAGCTCGCACGTTCGTGATAGCGTTGACCTAAAACGTATCATGATCATGGTTTGGTTTGCGGTATTCCCAGCAATGTTCTGGGGTATGTACAACGCAGGTGGCCAAGCTATTGCAGCACTTAACCACATGTACGCTGGTGACCAACTAGCGACAGTTATCGCAGGTAACTGGCACTACTGGCTAACAGAAATGCTTGGCGGCACTATCGGTGCGGAAGCGGGTGTTGGCAGTAAGATGCTACTAGGTGCGACTTACTTCCTGCCAATCTACGCAACAGTATTTATTGTTGGTGGCTTCTGGGAAGTGTTGTTCTGTATGGTGCGTAAACACGAAGTTAACGAAGGTTTCTTTGTAACTTCTATCTTATTCGCACTTATCGTTCCACCAACGCTACCTCTATGGCAAGCGGCACTAGGTATCACATTTGGTGTTGTTGTAGCAAAAGAGATCTTCGGTGGTACAGGTCGTAACTTCCTTAACCCTGCACTTGCAGGTCGTGCATTTCTATTCTTCGCTTACCCAGCACAAATTTCGGGTGACGTAGTATGGACTGCAGCTGACGGCTTCTCTGGTGCAACTGCTCTTAGCCAATGGGCTCAAGGTGGTAACGGTGCTCTAGTTAACACAGTAACTGGCGCTCCTATCACTTGGATGGACGCGTTCATCGGTAACATCCCTGGCTCTATTGGTGAAGTATCGACTCTAGCTCTAATGATCGGTGCAGCGATGATCGTTTACATGCGAATCGCTTCATGGCGCATCATTGCGGGTGTGATGATCGGTATGATCGCAGTATCGACTCTGTTTAACGTGATCGGTTCTGACACTAATCCAATGTTTAATATGCCATGGCACTGGCACCTAGTTCTAGGTGGTTTTGCATTCGGTATGTTCTTCATGGCAACGGACCCAGTATCAGCGTCATTTACTAGCAAAGGTAAATGGTGGTACGGCATCCTGATTGGTGCAATGTGTGTGATGATCCGTGTAGTTAACCCAGCGTACCCAGAAGGTATGATGCTGGCGATTCTATTCGCGAACCTATTCGCACCTCTGTTCGACCATGTAGTGATTGAGAAGAACATCAAGCGGAGACTAGCACGCTATGGCAAGTAATAACGACAGCATTAAAAAGACGCTGGGTGTTGTTATCGGGTTGAGCCTTGTTTGTTCAATCATCGTATCAACAGCAGCAGTAGGTCTGCGTGATAAGCAAAAAGCTAACGCTGTCCTAGATAAGCAATCAAAGATCGTTGAAGTTGCAGGCATTGACGCAAACGGTAAGAAAGTACCAGAGCTATTTGCTGAGTACATCGAACCTCGTCTAGTAGACCTTGAAACAGGTAACTTTACTGAGGGTAATGCATCTACGTACGATCAACGTGAAGCATCAAAAGATGCAGAACGTTCAATCGCATTGACACCAGAAGAAGATGTAGCTGATATCCGTCGTCGCGCGAATACAGCAGTGGTGTACCTTGTAAAAGATCAAGATGAAGTCCAAAAAGTTATCCTGCCTATGCACGGTAAAGGACTATGGTCGATGATGTATGCCTTTGTAGCCGTTGAAACTGATGGTAACACTGTGTCTGCTATTACTTACTACGAGCAAGGTGAAACTCCTGGACTTGGTGGTGAAGTAGAGAACCCTTCATGGCGCGATCAATTCATTGGCAAGAAATTGTACAATGAAGATCACCAGCCAGCGATTAAGGTCGTGAAAGGCGGCGCACCGCAAGGTTCTGAGCACGGTGTTGATGGCCTATCAGGAGCGACGCTCACTAGTAATGGTGTTCAACACACATTTGACTTCTGGTTAGGTGATATGGGCTTTGGTCCTTTCCTAGCAAAAGTTCGTGACGGAGAACTTAACTAATGTCTAGTGCACAAAACGTTAAAAAGAGCATCCTAGCGCCAGTGTTGGATAACAACCCAATCGCGCTACAAGTTCTTGGTGTATGTTCTGCTCTTGCAGTAACAACTAAACTAGAAACAGCTTTTGTAATGACACTAGCGGTAACATTTGTAACTGCGTTGTCTAACTTCTCTGTTTCATTGATCCGTAACCACATTCCTAACAGTGTGCGTATCATCGTTCAGATGGCAATCATCGCATCGTTAGTAATCGTGGTAGACCAAGTGCTAAAAGCTTACCTATACGATATCTCTAAACAGCTATCTGTATTCGTTGGTCTGATTATCACTAACTGTATCGTAATGGGTCGTGCTGAAGCATTCGCAATGAAGTCTGCGCCAGTACCATCTCTTATTGACGGTATTGGTAACGGTCTAGGTTACGGCTTCGTTCTTATCACTGTAGGTTTCTTCCGTGAGCTATTTGGCTCAGGCAAACTATTTGGTCTAGAAGTTCTACCTCTAGTGAGCAACGGTGGTTGGTACCAGCCTAACGGCCTAATGCTACTAGCACCATCAGCATTCTTCCTAATCGGCTTCCTTATCTGGGTAATCCGTATTCTGAAACCAGAACAAGTAGAAGCGAAGGAGTAAGGACGTCATGGAACATTACATTAGTCTGTTAGTTAAATCGATTTTCATCGAAAACATGGCTCTGTCTTTCTTCCTAGGTATGTGTACTTTCCTTGCCGTATCTAAGAAGGTTAAGACCTCTTTCGGCCTAGGTGTTGCAGTTGTGGTAGTTCTGACTATCGCTGTTCCTGTGAACAACCTGGTATACAACCTAGTTCTGAGAGAGAACGCGTTAGTTGAGGGCGTGGACCTTAGCTTCCTAAACTTCATCACCTTTATCGGTGTAATTGCAGCACTTGTACAGATTCTAGAGATGGTCCTAGACCGTTTCTTCCCACCTTTGTACAACGCGCTAGGCATCTTCCTACCGCTGATCACAGTAAACTGTGCAATCTTCGGTGGTGTATCTTTCATGGTACAACGTGACTACAACTTTGCTGAATCGATCGTTTACGGTTTCGGCTCTGGTGTGGGCTGGATGCTAGCAATCGTTGCTCTTGCAGGTATCCGTGAGAAGATGAAGTACTCTGACGTACCTCCAGGTCTACGTGGTCTTGGTATCACATTTATCACTGTAGGTCTTATGGCGTTAGGCTTTATGTCTTTCTCTGGTGTTCAACTGTAAGTCGGGTAAACCGCAACAATTAAGGAATAGTCAATGGACATTATTCTTGGTGTAGTGATGTTTACTCTGATCGTACTAGCACTAGTACTAGTGATTCTTTTCGCTAAGTCTAAGCTTGTACCAACAGGTGACATTACAATTTCTGTGAACGATGACCCTTCTCTGGCGATCGTTACACAACCAGGTGGTAAGCTACTGAGTGCTCTAGCAGGTGCTGGCGTATTCGTATCTTCTGCTTGTGGTGGCGGTGGCTCATGTGGTCAGTGTCGCGTAAAAGTTAAATCAGGTGGTGGCGACATCCTACCAACCGAGCTTGACCATATTACTAAAGGTGAAGCGCGTGAAGGTGAGCGTCTAGCGTGTCAGGTTGCAATGAAAACTGACATGGATATCGAGCTTCCTGAAGAAATCTTCGGCGTTAAGAAGTGGGAATGTACTGTTATCTCTAACGATAACAAAGCGACATTCATCAAAGAGCTTAAGCTACAAATTCCAGATGGCGAATCAGTACCTTTCCGTGCTGGTGGTTACATCCAGATTGAAGCTCCTGCTCACCACGTGAAATACGCAGACTACGATATTCCTGAGGAATACCGTGAAGACTGGGAGAAGTTCAACCTTTTCCGTTACGAGTCTAAAGTTAATGAAGAGACCATTCGTGCATACTCTATGGCTAACTACCCAGAAGAGCACGGTATCATCATGCTTAACGTTCGTATCGCAACTCCGCCGCCGAACAACCCAGACGTACCACCAGGCATCATGTCTTCGTACATCTGGTCTCTAAAAGAAGGCGACAAGTGTACTATTTCTGGTCCATTTGGTGAGTTCTTTGCGAAAGATACAGATGCAGAAATGGTATTCGTTGGTGGTGGTGCTGGTATGGCTCCAATGCGCTCACACATCTTCGACCAACTTAAGCGTCTGCACTCTAAGCGTAAGATGTCTTTCTGGTACGGCGCACGTTCTAAGCGTGAAATGTTCTACGTAGAAGACTTCGATATGCTACAAGCTGAGAATGACAACTTCGTATGGCACTGTGCACTGTCTGATCCACTTCCAGAAGATAACTGGGATGGTTACACTGGCTTTATTCACAACGTTCTTTACGAGAACTACCTACGTGATCACGAAGCGCCAGAAGACTGTGAATACTACATGTGTGGTCCACCTATGATGAACGCTGCTGTAATCGGCATGCTAAAAGATCTAGGTGTAGAGGATGAAAACATCCTACTAGATGACTTCGGTGGTTAATTCCTCCAAGTGATTGAATCTATGGCTAGCTCTCCAAGAGAGCTAGCCATTATTTTTTATAGACATAAAACTGATACTCAACAGTTGATATAGGTAATCGGATTGAAAGGATTGATCCTATTTCCCATATCAATTCAACAACATTGGGAGTTAACAAGTGAAAAAGTGGCTTGTTGCATTTGCTTCTCTATTGATTTTGGCTGGCTGTGAGCAGCCTGCCGATCAAATTCATTTAAGTGGCCCTACCATGGGGACTTCTTACAACATCAAGTATATCGAGCAAGATGGTATTCCAACGCCAAAAGCGATGCAGACAGAAATTGATCGCTTATTGGAAGAGGTTAATGACCAAATGTCGACCTATCGTGACGACTCAGAGTTAAGTCGTTTTAATCAGCATCAAACGAGCGAGCCATTTACAGTTTCGACACAAACTGCAACGGTAGTGAAAGAAGCAATTCGCCTTAACGGTCTTACTTTAGGTGCATTGGATGTGACGGTCGGCCCTCTAGTTAACCTGTGGGGGTTTGGTCCAGAAGCTCGTCCAGATGTAGTTCCAACCGATGAAGAACTCGCTGCTCGCAAAGCAAATACCGGTATTCACCACCTATCTGTTGATGGTAATACACTGTCCAAAGACCTTCCTAACTTGTACGTCGACCTATCGACGATTGCGAAAGGTTGGGGGGTTGACGTGGTTGCTGACTACCTTCAATCTGAAGGGGTACAGAACTTTATGGTCGAAGTTGGCGGTGAAATGCGTCTCAAAGGTGTCAATCGTGAAGGTGTGCCTTGGCGTATCGCAATTGAAAAACCGACCGTTGATGAACGTTCAATTCAAGAAATTATTGAACCAGGCGACATGGCAATTGCAACAAGTGGTGACTATCGTAATTACTTTGAGAGTAATGGTGTGAGATACTCTCATATTATTAATCCACGAACAGGCAAACCAATTCATCATAAAGTGGTGTCTGTAACGGTATTAGATAAATCGTCGATGACTGCTGATGGTCTTGCAACTGGTCTTATGGTGCTAGGTGAAGACAAAGGCATGGCAATTGCGAACGAAAATAATATTCCTGTTTTCATGATTGTGAAAACGGAAGATGGTTTTAAAGAGTTGGCTTCGGAAGCATACAAGCCATTCATGAAGAAATAACAACAGAAGTGAGCATGTTTTTATGAATACATTTCTAATTACCTTTGCTGTGTTTGTCGCGGTAATCACTGCAATGGCTGTCGGATACATTTTCCAAAAGAAAGTCGTGAAAGGTAGCTGTGGTGGCTTAGGGGCAGTTGGCATCGAAAAAGTGTGTAATTGTCCAGAACCCTGCGATGCGCGTAAAAAACGTGAAGCGCGCGAGGCTGCGCGTGCTGAGAAATTGGCTGCGTGGGAAAAAGATAGAATTGCTTAGTATTGGTTAATCGTACTAAGAAAGTGATAAAGCTCAGCGTTCTGCTGAGCTTTATTTTTAGGCAGCTAACCAAAGCTCAGATGTCCGAGAAAGAGCCCAATACCGTGTTTTGTTGTTTCTTTCTCTCATGTTACAGAGCAAGACCACACTGATAGTCATTAGGACGAAGAAATGATTTGGTTACGTCCGTTCTCTTTGGCCATGTAAAGTCGCTCATCCGCCACTTTTATTTGTTGTTCCAGCTCCCCCTCGATGTTGCTTACACCAATACTCGCGGTCACAAGAATGTTTTTGTCCAAATAAGTTATTGGCGTTTTTTCTATGCGCTGTCTCATTTGTTCTAAGCGTGTTAGAAAGCCGTCATAGTCGCCACTGGCTTGAATACAAAACTCCTCGCCACCAAGCCTAGCGACAATATCATTTGGAAAATAGATTTTTAGAATATTCGCTATCATGACTAACACTGCATCGCCGCCCTCATGTCCGTGTGTATCATTTACTTGCTTAAAGAAATCGATATCAAGCATCGCGATGTTTCTTTGAGCGTTTTCTACATGGGGTTGCTCAAACAGAAAGCGGCGGTTCCATAAGCCCGTTAGCGCATCTTGATTTGCCATTTTAAACAGTTCAGATGTTGCGTCTTTGATATCTAACAGTTGGTGAATACGGCAAAAAAATTCTTCTTGATTAAATGGCTTGTATAAAAAGTCATTGGCCCCTGCTTTTAGAAACCTAGCCGTCATGGTCTTAGAGTTACTACCCGACAAGCCGAGAATGGCTAATTGATTTTTATCCCACTTCCGACGTAATTCACGCACCATAGTAATACCATCTTTAACGGGCATATCATGGTCGGTTAAAACGAGAGTGATATCTGGATTTTGCTCGACAAGCTCTAGGGCTTTTTGCCCATTGTCAGCTTCCAACGTCTGAATATATTGATGCTCCAAAAGTTGGGCAATGTGTCTTCTTACGGTGTGTGAATCATCAACGACTAAACATTTGTGTTGTTGATTGTTGGTTAGTCGCTTGAGGAGTGGTAATAGATAGGAAACGGACGCCATGCTGTCTTTCAAAATATAGTCGAGGACACCTTTTGCAAGCATCTTTTCGCGAGTGTCTTCTTGAAATCGAGCCGTTAAAACAATGACACGATGACCATGTTCCAAAACGAGGTCAATAATCTCGCCATCTTGAGCATCCGGTAAACAATAGTCTAAAACCGCACAGAAGAGGTCCTGTGCTGAAGATAACAAGTTCTTTGCCTCCGCGTAGCTTTCCGCTGCGATGACCTCATAACCAGCTTGGCTTATTGTTTGGCAAAGAAAGTTTTTAAATGCACGACTATCTTCAACAACCAGAATCTTATTACTCAAGCGCAGTCCCCAAAATTAATTGTTTAAAATCAATGATAACTAAAATTAAACTTATCGCCATCAAAAAACACATGTCAACCAAAAGTAGAACAACTACTCAAATGTTTGACACGCATCCGTTAACATCACATCATTATTCCTGTCTTAGTTATATAATTATGTTTAGCTAACGTAGGGAGAAAGTAGTATGGAAATGCATCAACATGGTATGGCTGAGCTATTTCAACAACTGGGCCTCGGTAGCTCTCCTCAAGAAATGAAAGATTTTATTAATCAACATCGACACAAAAGAGATTCTGCGCCTTTACATGAAGCTAGCTTTTGGACGATGTCACAGGCGAACTTTCTAAAACAAGCCATCGAAGAAGATGCAGATTGGGCCGAATTAGTCGATCAATTGGACGTAATGCTTCGAGATTGACGTTCGCTTAAACACGCCCATTTCTCTTCAGGTAGATTTGATTTATACTGTTTTTTTGAACAGTGCTTTGATGGCTATGTCAGATCGAATTAGAAAAATTATTCATGTCGATATGGATTGTTTTTATGCTGCCGTAGAGATGAGAGATAACCCCAGTTACCGTGGCATTGCACTCGCTGTTGGCGGACATGAAAAGCAGCGTGGAGTGATTAGCACCTGTAATTATGATGCGCGTAAATATGGTGTTCGCAGTGCAATGTCAACGGCGCGCGCGTTGCAACTCTGTCCTCATTTGTTGGTTGTGCCCGGTAGAATGCATGTATATAAGCAAGTCTCTCAGCAGATTCGTGCTATTTTTGAGCGTTATACGCCTATCATTGAACCTCTCTCATTGGATGAAGCATACCTCGATGTCACGGACTCGACAGCTTGCCGTGGCTCCGCTACGTTGATCGCAGAGTCAATTCGCCGCGATATCTGGAGTGAACTTGGGTTGACGGCATCGGCGGGCATTGCTCCGATAAAGTTTCTTGCCAAGGTCGCGTCAGACATGAACAAGCCCAACGGTCAGTTTGTGATTCCGCCAGAGAAAGTCCAAGAGGTTATCGATAGTCTTCCGCTAGAGAACATTCCTGGTGTGGGGAAGGTGAGTCTTGAGAAGCTCCACCAAGCCGGTTTTTATCGATGTGAGGACATTAAAAACAGTGACTATCGAGAGTTGTTGAGGCAGTTTGGTCGTCAGGGTGCCTCCTTATGGCAGCGAAGCCATGGAATTGATAATCGAGAAGTCGTTGTTGAGCGCGAGAGAAAGTCCGTCGGTGTGGAAAGGACATTCAGCCAGAACATCGCAACCTATGATGAATGTTGGCAAGTGATTGAGGAGAAACTTTATCCTGAACTCGAGAAACGTTTAGAGCGTGCAAGCCCAGATAAGTCGATTATTAAACAAGGTATTAAAGTCAAATTTGCCGACTTTCAACTGACAACAATTGAGCACATCCATCCGCAATTAGAGCTTGAGGACTTCAAGATCTTGCTAAGAGATATTCTTAAACGCCAAAATGGACGGGAAATTCGCCTTTTAGGCTTGAACGTGATGCTCAAGCCCGAAGACCAAGCGCGTCAATTGAGCTTTTTTTAGGCCTTTACCGTTTCTACCTGCGTTAATACCTGCTCAAAACTTACGTTTGCCATTGCACCATAACCTGCTAGCTTTGAGGCTTTTAGCTGGCTAATCAAAGGAGTGCTGATTCCGCACAAGAAGCGAGCAACGGCATCATTACTGATGGCTGATGGGGAAAGCTGAATAAACTCCTGCGCCCATATCGATACTTGAGATTGTTCAATATCTTCAGGTTCTGGTGCTGTGAATGTGGCGACGTGACCACGACACACGGAGCAGTGACCACATTGCTTTGGTGCATCGTGATCCGCAAAGTAGTTCGCCAATTGTGAGCTCAAACAGTGCTCGGACTGGAACAAGTGCAGCATGGTGTGGATTCTTTCGATATCTTTGCTTTCTTTGGATTGGAACAGGTCATACAGTTGTTGGATTAAAACATCCGAGCTCTGTTTGGTTGGCATAACTGAGTACACGTCCGTCAGTTGTTTGCTCTCTAGTTCTATCCAACCATTCTGGTGAAAATAGTCGAGCGCTGCGACAACTCGGCTGCGTTCCGATTGATAGTTCATCCATAGCGATTCTAGATCAACTTGGCACCACACTTTGGCTTTTTGTGAGCAAGAGAAAATAGCCTCCACAAATTGACGTCGCTCGCCTTGAAATTGATTCACAATAAATTGCTGATTGTGCAAAAACTTAAACCGATATTCTGCAAAGTAACTGTACTTTGCTTCAATGACGTTATGTAGCTCCAAATAAACCAATAAGGTTTTGAGTGGCAATTGGCGGATATTACTTTCACGCGACAAACGCAGTGGCACTACCTCCCATTGTGGAGCATGTTCTTTCGCTTGCTCGACTACATAGTTAATTGACGTAAACTCTGGTGTGTCACCATAGACAAAATTCTCCAACACCGTTAAGCCGGACGTATTGCCTAGCAGAATACACTCAGAGCGTTGCCCGTCCCTGCCTGCACGTCCAATCTCTTGTGCGTAGTTCTCGATTGATTTGGGTAAGTCGAAGTGAATGACGCGGCGAATATCAGATTTATCGACTCCCATACCAAATGCAATCGTTGCAACAATACTGTCAATTTGGCCATCCATGAACTGCTGTTGGATTTGTTCACGAACGTCGCTTTTCATGCCAGCGTGGTATGCGTGAGCGTTAATGCCAATATGGATTAATGACTTTGCTACTCGTTCTGCTGTTTGCTGCTGCGTCACGTATACGATGGTCGGAAGCTTAGGTGAAGAGGCGATGATCTCACTGAGCTGTTCTTGTTTCTTTGTTTCCTCACACGGGATCACCGAGATATCCAGATTAGAGCGGTAGAAGCCTGTAACGGTAATATGTTCACTGGCAATATCGAACTTTTTTTGCATGTCTTCAATAACTGCAGGCGTTGCCGTTGCGGTGAGAAGTAAAGACTGTGGGATGTTCAGTTCACGTTGATATTGCGGTAGTTTGAGATAATCTGGACGAAAGTTATGCCCCCATTCGGAAATACAGTGCGCTTCATCAATGACCATCAAAGAAATCGGTACTTGGCGAATGAATTCACGAAAACGCTCATTTTTTAGTCGCTCAACAGAAATCATCAAGATTTTGATTTGTCCATTCTTCACGCCAGCCATGACCTTTTGTGCTTCTTCTCTACTTTGATTGCTATCGATAGAAGCGGCAGCGATTCCTTTACTTTGTAAAAAGCTCAGTTGATCCTTCATTAACGCCAACAACGGAGAGATCACCAACGTAAGGTTGGGTAATATGGTTGCAGGTAGTTGATAACAGAGTGACTTCCCCGAGCCTGTAGGAAAGATTGCCGCAGCAGAGTAACCATTCATAACGGCTTCAATAACAGGTTGTTGACCTTGGCGTAATGAGCCAAAACCAAATACAGATTGAAGTGTTTGATGCAGCGAGTCACTTTGCATAATAGGGAAACCTTTCTTTGATGGTAAACTTAGGTACATTAACACACTCTGAGTGCCAAACGCGCGTCCTAAAAGTATGAACAAAGCTGACTTAGTCCAAATTATCATCCAACATCTGGAAGAAAAACTTCAAGTTGCCCATGCATCGGCTCAGCGAGCTATCGATGCCGCGACAGATGAAGAAACTGTTCCCGAGCACAAGTACGATACATTGGCACTTGAAGCCGCGTATCTTGCTCATGGACAAGCCATGCGAATCCAAGATAGTGAAGAGGAATTGCGTCAATATCGTTCTTTAGTGACTCGCGACTTTAAGAATGCGCCTGTTGGTGTTGGTGCTTACGTTGTTCTCGCAGATGAGAATTTGATCGAAAAGCACTTCTTTGTAGGCCCTTGCTCTGGTGGTTTGACTGTTCAATATCAGGCTCAGGAAGTCTTTGTCTTAACAGCTAAATCTCCTCTGGGTCGAGCGTTGTTCGGAAAAGAAGAAGGTGATGAGGTTGACGTAAAAATAGGAGATAAAACAACTTGTTACGAAGTTGTGACGATTTGCTGACATCTCATGTATCACTCAGTGTTATGTTTAACACGAGTAATGTTAAATAAAAGAGAATGACATGAAAAAGCTTTTTACACTCTCATTGCTGATGGTCAGTGCTACTGGTTATGCAGCGCAGTGTCGTGTGGACATCAATAATGAAGTCCGTATGGATGGGCAAAGCTTGGAAATTCGCCAAACGACAGGTGATAAAGCTGTCGTGGATGAAGATAACAATCTATTCATCAAAGGTGAGCTGATTGAACTCAATGCCGACCAAAAAGCGGCAATTGAAGACTATCGCGAAAAAATGAACGCGTATATTCCACAAGCAAAGCAGTTGGCGAGTGATGGTTTAGCGCTTGCAAATGACATCATCGATGATGTCGCGGAAAGTCTAGACGCACCTGGCGCGTTTGATAACGTCAAAGTCGCAGTACAGGACTTTTTCGCTGATGTTGAATCACGTTACTACAAAGATGGCGATTTCATTCTACCAGCGGAAAGTTTTGAGTCCATGACACAAGGGTGGACTGAAGACTTTGCAAAAGCACAAGAGATCTTCAATAAAGAGTTTTTAGCGAGTTCGTTGGATGCTTTATCGAAAAAAATGAAGGAAGAGGGGGGAATAAACCTCACTGCATTATCGGAGAGTATGGCTGAACTCAGCGCGAAAGTAGAAGAGCGTTTAGCTGAGCATTCGAAAGAGGTAGAGCAACAAGCTGAAGACTTGTGTGACTCGTTGGATGACATGGCAGGGCAAGAAGACGATCTGTTGAAGAAAATCCCTGAACTAAAAGATTACCGAGTATTTACGATTTAATTACTCATTAAAAAGTAAAAACTCGATGAGATAAAGAAAGAGAGCACTATTGTGCTCTCTTTGCGTTTTACTCGCTTATTCTTTGATAGCTTATTGCGCATTCATCTCGGTGAGTTTATCGCCGACAGGTTTTGAGAAGTTAAAGCCATCATGCTGATCCCAGTTGATAGACCATGTCATTACTCCTGCATAATTCGGGTAATGGTACGCTGGTTTAACGGTGCCACATGAAGTGCCTTTGGTTAAACAATCTAGTGCGTTGATAATATTCTGTGTTGGAGCCTGCCCTGAATTTGCCGAGCTAGGACCTGAAGGTAAGCCGATTGCGACTTGATCATCGCGCAATGGTGCAAATTGAGTGCCGTCGGCCAATTCAAAGCCTTCGATAAGCATTTTAGATTGCGCTACCATCATATCCACAGAGCCTTCTGGTGCACTGCTTGGCAAGTATGGGTTTGGCAAACCACCGTTGTTATATAACTGGACGTGAAGCAAGTCGAGCGTGCTGCGTGTCTCGTTAATCACAGGGATGTACGCCCCCCAAATACCGCTGTAAGCCACATAACCACCTTGAACATAAGGGTGCTCAGGCGCCATGGTTAGGTACATATCGCCACCCATGTTTTGCTCTATTTGAAGCAAAGCACGACCAAGGCGAGCTTGAATTTGCGAGCCATGAACTAAGTTAGAACCACTCTCTAAATCCACATCTAGACCATCAAAGCCCCACTCAGCGATAAGACCTGTTAGGCTAGAGACAAAGTTGGCTTCATCTTGGTCGGTATTCAGCGTAATCGTGCCTTCTGCGCCGCCAAGAGAGAGAACAAACTTCTTACCTTTAGCTTGAAGCGCTGCCATGTCCTGCTTGAATTGTGTTGGATCGAGTGCTGGACAATCGCTGTAAATATCGCCTGAATATAGATTAAAGTGCACAGTGCCATCACTGTTGCGATCATTTTCAGCAAAGGCAATATCAATCACATCCCAAGCATCTGCCATATCTGCTAGACGAATTGGACAGCCCGCACCATTTACAAAATTGTGCCAGTAACCGATGAGTTTATGGCGTTTCTCTACTTGCTCAACCACCGTTATTGCTGCGGCGTCAGACAGTGCATTGCTTCCTGACAAATCCACAGCTTGGGCGCTAACTGTAAAGTTACCAAGTGCAGTTGGTGTCCAGTTGGCTGTGTAAGGTGCTGTGGTATCGGTTGCAACAATAGAGCCGTTGATCATGAAATCAACGTGTTTAATGCCTGAAGTTAAAGACGTTGCATCGGCGCTTAATGCGAGACTTTTGCCTAATCCGACGGTTTGACCGCTGCTTGGTGAAGTCAGAGAGACGACCAAATCTTTATCGCTGACTTCCACACCAACCAGGGACTCTGACGTGTTGTTATCATTATCGGTTGCGACGGCTTTAAGCTGGTTAGCGCCAATAAGTGTGGCGTTCCAAGTAACGGAATATGGCGCTTGAGTGGTGACCCCTAAGCTGGTGTTGTTCGCAAAAAACTCAACTTGCGTGACTGTGCCATCAGCATCGCTTGCGTTTGCCGTGATTTCGTTATTGCTGCCAGCGAGCACGACTTGTCCATCCGTTGGTGCCGTAATGGTAACTTGCGGTGGTGTCGAACAAGCACCTAGGCCACTCCAAGCATCTTGCCAGTATAGCCCTTCACCAGGCTCGTAAGCCCATGTCGCATCCGAGGAGCACCAACCAGCAACATCACAACGATATTTTTGGTTGAAGTGAGAAATCAGGTCGCCAGCTTGATAACTTGTGCCTGCCACATAAGGTACTGCATCTGCACATCCGCCCGTTCCGGTTTCTGAATTACTAATAACCAGCGCTACTTCTTGGCTCATCGTTGCGAGGTTTGTATCATCAGTCGCTTGTGCTTTGAACGAGTATGTACCTGGACTAGCGGTCCATTGATATTCGTAAGGTGCGCTAGTATCAATGGCGACAGATTGATTGTTTACGAAGAACTCAACTTGTGTGACCACACCATCAATATCGTCAGCTTGAGCGGCTACGGTTAGGTTATCGCCTACATTAAGCACTTCTGTGCCTACTGGGCTTGTCAATGAAATGCTTGGTGGCGGTAATTCGACTTGTGGTTGAACTTGGATAGAAATCGTCGTGGTGCTAACAGCTCCCTCATTATCTGTCGCAATTGCGGTCAATTGCGAGATCCCTTCAATAGCTGTCCAAGAAGCTTCGAATGGTGCTTGAGTTACCACAGCAACGGTTTGGTTGCCTGCAACAAACTCAATTTGTGTGATTTGGCCATCTTCGTCAGTTGCGTTGGCTAACAAAGTGATCGCACTGCCTTCGGGAATTTGTGCGTTGTTTATTGGAGAGGAGAACGACACCGTTGGTGATAAATTGTTGCTTCCACCATCACATTGCCCTAACGCTTTCCATGCTTCCCAAGATCCTGAGTTGGTCACGGGATCATTGCCTTGCGTCCAATATGCAGCCTCATAAGCGGCTCCTTGCGTTTTTACTAAAGCGCCCGATGTATAAGTCGCAGTGCTGTCCCAGTCGGGTAAACTTTGACAGTTATAGGCTTGAGCTTGGTAGCTGGCGCTGAGTGCTACAACCATTGCTCCGTGAAGTAGGGTGACCTTCATTTTCCTCTCCTTGAATCATGGGTATAAATGAGAACAGAGTAATAACTAGCTGATAAATAGACATTAGGGGGAAAAAGCGAAGCACAATATTCTGCTTTTCGACACAGTATCACGAGGAACAGTTCGTCCCTTACACCAGAGCTCATTATTTTTCGGCTCACTTCACGGCAGAAGGATTGGTAAAATTCAGCCACGTAAAACGAACAACAGTCGCGAGGCTTTTGAGCGATGAATATGAGATGTACGTTAAAATTTACAAGCTGAATGACTACAAATTGTTTCAACTGTCGAGGATTTAACCGAGGTGCTCTTGTTGAATAGTGAATATTGCTATAGTGTACTAGTTAGCTAGTTCAATGATATTTTTGTGTGAGTAGTATGACACAGCAAACCTCTTCTCAGCCTCGCGAGCATTTTGGCTCTCGTCTCGGGTTCATCTTAGCTGCCGCAGGTGCCGCAGTTGGCCTTGGCAATATTTGGGGCTTCCCAACTCAAGCAGCCAGTAATGGTGGCGGTGCTTTCCTGTTAGTTTATTTGGTGATGATTCTTATCGTCGCATTTCCGATGCTGGTGGTTGAAATGGCGATTGGTCGCCATGGTCAAGCCAACCCTGTAGACAGTATGCGTGCAATCACAGATAACCCTGCCGGTAAAAAGCTCGGCGGCATTGTGGGTTGGATTGGTTTAAGCGTACCAAGCGCTGTCTTAGCGTTTTATTCAATTGTTGGTGGTTGGTTGATCTGCTTTTTACTGGGTGCAATCACAGATCTAATGGGGTTAGAAGCTGCAACTCAATGGCTAAAGGGCTTTAGTGTTGAACGTAACTTGTTCGGAACCATTACTTTTTATGTACTGACGATTCTCATCGTACAAGGTGGCGTAAAACAAGGTATTGAGAAGTGGTCCACACGTTTGATGCCAGCATTGTTTGTTTTGTTTGCTCTGCTATTTGCTTACATCATGACGCAAAACGGTGCGATGGAAGGTCTGAAACATTACCTAGTGCCGGATTTTGAAAAGGTATGGGACCGCAAGTTGATTCTTGCTGCAATGGGGCAGGGCTTCTTCTCGCTTACGATCGGTGGCTGTTCAATGCTGATTTATGGCTCTTACTTGAGTAAGAAAGAGAACCTACCAAAGATGGCGATGAACGTGACCATGGTAGATACTGCCGTTGCTTTCATTGCAGGATTAGTGGTGATGCCAGCGATGTTTGTGGCAATGCAAAAAGGCGTTCAGATCTATGCAGAAGATGGCTCTCTATTAAGCTCTGATACGTTGGTATTTACCGTATTGCCATTGATGTTTGATAGCTTAGGTTTGCTTGGTCAATTGTTCTCTATTGTGTTCTTCTTATTGCTGACGATTGCGGCGCTAACGTCCTCCATTTCAATGTTAGAGTGTCCAGTGGCTTTAGTGAGTGAGCGCTTCAATACTAAGCGCAGCGCAACGAGCTGGGTTTTAGGTGGTCTCATTGCCTTGTTCAGTGTGGTGATTGTTTATAACTTTGGCGCTCTGTTTGGTATGGTCGCGACGGTTGCTACTCAGTATCTACAACCAACCGCTGCGCTCTTATTCTGCTTATTTGGTGGTTGGGTATGGAATCGCAACTCAAAAATCAAAGAGCTTGAGCAAGGTTGCCCGGAGTTTACGCAAGGTTGGTTTGGTAAGTTATGGCCTGCGTATGTGAAGTTTGTATGTCCAATTCTTGTGGCGACAGTCATCTGGGCTTCATTTGGCTAACCGGGACGCCTATCGAATAAAAGAAAAGGGCTTGATGGTAACTCATCAAGCCCTTTTTGATATTGGTTATTCTCGTTTCGGTTATCCGCCAAGAATGGTGTTGATTAACGGAATTGTCCTGCTTCTGGAAGAAAGTCAAAACCAGCAGAAGCCAGTTTTGTCTCCAGTGCTGTGCGTTCGATATCGAAGAAAGCCACCAGTTTATCTAAGTCACCACCGAAGTCGTCGCGTAGCTTCATATTCACAATGCTCATCAGCATGACAGGATCCATGGATTCAAAGTTCGCTAGATTCATTACTTATCCTCAAAATCTGAAATCAGTAGGTTTGCCGCAGCAAATGCCGCTTTTTCACGCACTTCTTTAGGCAGGGACTCATCCGCTGCAACATCGTTCAGTGCTTTAACTGCACATGAAATTGCTTGGGGAATATAAGCTTGATCGCCACTACCAATCTGAGCATAAAGCTCACGAACCAGTTCACAACAGCCGTATACTTGCATGTTTTCTTTCCACTAAATGATAACTTATCTCAATATACACACAGCGGATTTGAAACTCAAAGTACAGAGTTGTTTTGGCTCAAGTTGAAGGTTTGCTTGAGCGAGATTTAATCACTGCATTTGTGCTTCTAACTGCTGGGTGACTTCTGGTGAAAGTTGAAGTTGTTTTGCTAGTTCTTGCAGATACGCTTTTTCCATAAAGTTTTGTTCATCAGCGACGATCAAAGACGCCAGGTAAATTTCTGACGCTTGTTGAGGAGAGGTCGCCTGATTAGCAATTTCAGCAGGATCAAGCGGTTTGTTTAACTCTTGCTGAACGAGGTGACGAACGTGCTCATCTGCGCCCATATCCGCGAGAGCTTGTTCAATGCGCGCCATTTCCTCTTCATCAACGTGACCATCAGCTTTTGCAGCTCCAATCATTGCTTTTAAAATTAAGACACTGTGTTTACTGTCATCGGGGTCAAAGGTTTCTTGAACACCTTGACCGGATTGCTTGGCTTGCCAGTCGTTATACACTTTGTAGGCCAAGGCTCCAAGCGCAGCTGCGCCACCGACTTTTAATGCGCTTGACCCTATTTTTTTAGTCATTTTTTTACTTTTCTTTGAGCCCATCAGCATACCGATGAGGCCTCCGCCTACAGCACCTGCTCCTAGCGTTTTTAGGCTACTTGAATTTGATGAGGATTTGATGTTGTTGGTTTGTTTGCCCAATGCATCTGCACCTTGCTTAAGTAAGTCTGATTTGAGTGCTTGGTTTAGAAGACTTTTTAAATCCATAACTGACCTCCTTTAGATGTTGAAATCAGTTTAATAGCAAGAAGCTGAACCAAAGATTAACAAAGTGAATAGTTCGAAAAAGGTGGAGGGGGGCGTTGAGCTGTAATAAAAAGGGCTGACCGAAGCCAACCCTTTTTAACTATTTGAAATTACTTCAAATGCGAACTCGTCGAGTACTTACTTTAGTTGAGCTTTTACGTGCTCAACAATGTCAGTCATTGCGACTGCTGTTTTCTCACCAGTAGCACGGTTCTTGTATTCGAAGTTGCCTTCTTTCATTGAGCGGTCACCGATAATAATGGTATGCGGTACACCAATAAGCTCCATGTCAGAGAACATTACGCCTGGGCGTTCTTTACGGTCATCAAATAGCACTTCGATGCCCATTGCCGTTAGCTCAGCGTACAATTTCTCAGCGGCTTCTTTCACTTCTTCTGACTTGTGCATGTTCATTGGAACGATCGCTACCTGGAATGGTGCGATTGCATCTGGCCAGATGATGCCGTATTTGTCGTGGTTTTGTTCAATAGCAGCCGCTACTACGCGAGTGATACCGATACCGTAACAACCCATTTCTAGGATGACGTTCTTACCATCAGGACCCAGTACACCACAGTTCATCGCTGCGGAGTAAGCGTTACCTAGTTGGAAGATATGGCCAACTTCGATACCACGCTTAAGCTGGATAATGCCCTTGCCACATGGGCTTGGGTCACCTTCCACAACGTTACGTAGGTCTTCAACTTGACCAAGCTCTACATCACGACCCCAGTTAATACCGAAGTAGTGTTTGCCATCGATGTTCGCGCCCGCACCGAAGTCGCTCATTACCGCAACGCTGCGGTCAACAATGAACGGCAGTTTAAGGCCAACAGGGCCTAGTGAACCAGGGCCTGCACCGATAAGCGCACGAATTTCTTCTTCAGATGCCATTTCCAGTGGAGCTGCAACCTGAGGAAGGTTTTCTGCTTTCACTTCGTTCAGTTCATGATCACCACGAATAATAAGCGCGATGATTGGCGTATCAACTTCGTCAGATGCTTTCACAAACAGTGTTTTCACTGTTTTTTCAATTGGTAGTTCGAACTGCTCAACCAATTCAGCGATTGTTTTCGCGTTTGGCGTATCAACCAACGTCATTTCTTGTGTTGGTGCCGCAGCCTCAGAGGCTGGAGCTAGTGCTTCTGCTTTTTCAATGTTTGCCGCGTAATCTGACTCGCTAGAGAATGCGATGATATCTTCGCCGCTTTCAGCCAGTACGTGGAACTCTTGAGAGCCGCTACCACCGATAGCACCGCTATCTGCAAGTACAGGACGGTAATCCAGACCCATGCGATCGAATGCTTTACAGTAAGCATCATGCATTGCGTCGTATGACTTTTGTAGTCCGTCTTTATCAATGTCAAAGCTGTACGCATCCATCATTGAGAATTCACGTGAACGCATTACGCCAAAACGTGGGCGTCGTTCGTCACGAAATTTAGTTTGGATTTGGTACAGGTTTAGCGGAAGCTGTTTGTAAGAGCTCACTTCATTGCGAACAAGGCTAGTGATCACTTCTTCAGCGGTTGGGCTAAGTACAAACGGACGAACATGACGGTCAGTAAAGCGAAGTAGCTCAGGGCCCATCTTTTCGCTGCGGCCTGTCTCTTCCCATAGTTCAAACGGCTGAACAACGGGCATCAAAGTTTCGACTGCGCCTGCATTGTCGATTTCTTGACGAACGATGTTTTCGACTTTACGCAGTACACGTAGACCAGTAGGTAGCCAGGTGTATAAACCTGAAGCCAGCTTACGGATCATACCTGCACGTAGCATGAGCTGGTGGCTCACTACTTCTGCGTCGTTTGGAGTCTCCTTCAGAGTAGAAAGAAGATAATTACTGGTACGCATTAAATTTATCCGTTTATTTAAGTTAGATACTCAAGCTTGAATAAGCAGGAGTATGGGAGCTCCCGAAAGGGAAATTTGTTAGCCGTCTATAATATCAGCCAATTGCGTTTGTCAAAAGCTTTCAATAGCGGTAACCGTTATTAAGTTGCTTGTTGCTGTGAACTTTACGTTCAAGTCGAACAAATTTACCGCATATTCTTTGTCGTCCGGTTTGTTTTTCTTATATGCAGGGCGAGGATCTTGTGCCAGAACTTGTTCAATGACTGATCTTACATAGTCAGTATCGGATCGACTTTCTATCGTTGCTAATGCTTGAGCAGAAAAGGTGACTTGTGACTTTTCTGGCTCTTGGTCTGCGTATCCGCCTTGTGCTTCCGAAATAGAATCCGAATAGGGGATATAAGGCTTAATATCCACAATCGGTGTCCCATCCACGAGATCTACACTGCCTAAATCAAGATAGATTTGATCGCCTTGCTTAGTGACTCCTTTCACTTCAACGGCTGACATTCCGATTCCGTTTGGACGGAAAGTCGAGCGCGAGGCAAAGACACCAATTCGTTCATTGCCGCCTAATCGTGGCGGACGTACAGTTGGTTTCCAACCAGCTTCCAGATTCTGATCAAATAGAAACAACAACCAAACGTGAGAGAACTGTTCTAGCCCACGCACTGCTTCAGGGCTATTTGCTGCACCTAACAGTTTTACGCGTGCTTTAGCCTCTGGTACTAAGCGTGGTTGGCGCGGAACTGCAAACTTTTCTTTGTACGGTGTCTCAATGACGCCGATGGGTTCGATGGAATACATGGTGGACATCTCTAAGAATTCATTGAGATGAAAAGTATCACAAATTTCTCTTGCTTTTCTTTTTGATAATGATTATTAATTAAAATGTTATAACATAACAATTTAATTGAAAGGAAAAGTATTATGAAACCAGGAATCCACCCTGAATATCGTCCTGTGGTGTTCCACGACACCAGTGTAGATAAGTACTTTGTCGTTGGTTCTACGTTGAAAACGGAGAGAACCATCGAATGGAAAGATGGCAAAACTTACCCTTACTTTACGTTAGATGTGTCGTCAGCTTCTCACCCGTACTACACCGGTAAACAGCGCGTTGTACAAACCGAAGGTCGCATTGCGAACTTCAACCGTCGTTTTGGTCAATTTAAGAGCGAAAAGGAATAAATCATGAAGGTAGTAAAATCATTAAAAAGTGCAAAAAGTCGTCATCCGGATTGCCAGATTGTAAAACGGAGAGGGCGTCTTTATGTCATTTGTAAAACGAACCCGAGATTCAAAGCTGTGCAAAAGTAATCAACCTGCATATATCTAACTTATGGTTTTGTTTAATTGATAATGTTGAGTTAATTATCTTACATGGATGAAATATCTACATTTTTATTCAATGTTGGTTATAAATACCTCCGTTCGTCACAGTTTGTAACATTTAGGGCTTTTATTTGACCTTCTACTCAAGTACCCTTCGCACGCTTTTTGACATTTTTGTCACATTTGCATAGGAATAAAAACAAGGAGGGAACAGATGAGTTCATCTGATTCAATTAAACAAAACTCGCCTAAGAAGCCGCTGTTTACGCGCTTTTTGGATACTGTCGAATATTTGGGGAACTTATTACCCCACCCGATCACACTATTTGCCATTTTCTGTTTAGCCATTCTGGTGATGTCGGGTATTGCAGGATACTTCGAAGTTTCCGTAGTTGATCCTCGTCCTGAGGGTGCAAAAGGTCGTGCCGCGGATGGCATGATTCATGTCGTTAGCTTGCTTAACGCTGATGGCCTTGAACTAATCGTTACCAATCTAGTGAAAAACTTTGTCGGCTTTGCACCTTTGGGTACGGTATTGGTTGCGATGTTGGGTGTTGCTATTGCTGAATACTCAGGCTTGCTATCTGCAGCAATGCGTGGCTTAGTCATGGGTGCATCACAACGCATGGTAACAGTGACGGTCGTTTTCGCGGGTATCATTTCAAATACGGCATCAGAGCTTGGCTATGTGGTACTTATTCCACTGGCTGCAATGCTGTTCCATTCTTTAGGTCGTCACCCACTTGCCGGTCTTGCTGCGGCGTTCGCTGGTGTATCTGGTGGTTACTCAGCAAACCTACTTATTGGTACGGTTGACCCGCTGTTGTCAGGCATTACTGAAACGGCGGCGCAAATGATTGACCCAACTTACACTGTTGGTCCAGAAGTTAACTGGTACTTCATGTTTGTGTCGACATTCTTCATTGCAATCACAGGTGCGTTTGTTACTGAAAAAATTGTTGAGCCAAAGCTTGGCAAATACAGTGAAGAAGAAGCCTCAGAAGATTTGTCGAACGACAAAATGGGTGGCTTAACAGACATTGAGAAGAAAGGCCTAAAACTAGCAGGTGTTGCTGTACTGGTTGTTTCAGCGCTGCTTGCTTGGACGGTTGTTCCAGAAGACGGCATTCTACGTTCTGATGCAGGTACAATTGCAGGTTCACCATTCCTGAAAAGTATCGTGGCATTCATCTTTGTGTTCTTTGCTATTCCAGGCTTTGTGTTTGGTAAAGTTGTTGGCACGATGAAGACGGATCGCGATGTAATTGATGCAATGGCGAAATCTATGTCTTCTATGGGCATGTACATTGTATTAGTTTTCTTTGCGGCTCAGTTCGTTGCTTTCTTTAAATGGACTAACTTCGGTCAGGTATTCGCGGTTGCTGGCGCTAGCTTCCTGCAAGAAATTGGCTTAACTGGTCCAATGTTGTTCTTTGCCTTCATCCTGATGTGTGGCTTTATCAACCTAATGATTGGTTCGGCATCGGCACAGTGGGCAGTAACGGCTCCGATTTTTGTTCCTATGTTGATGCTTGTTGGTTATGCACCGGAAACGATTCAGGCTGCTTACCGAATTGGTGACTCGACGACAAACATCATTACTCCAATGATGAGCTACTTTGGTTTGATTCTTGCCGTAGCGACTCGTTACATGAAGAACTTAGGTATCGGTACGCTGATCGCGACCATGCTACCTTACTCAATCTGCTTCATTGTAGGTTGGAGTGTGCTGTTCTACCTATGGGTATTCGTATTTGGTTTACCAGTAGGCCCTGGCGCAGCAACATACTACACACCGTAGAAAACGGTTTCCTCACACAGCTCCATTATAAAAAGCCTGCGAACGTCGCAGGCTTTTTTGTCGATTGAGACTGTGTACGCGCTTACCTGATTATAGATGTCGATTTATAGCTGAAAACGCATCAACAAAGGGCGATAAAAGTGCTGAGTGAGCCAGCATAAGCTTTTCCAAATTATGCGTTTATACCAAGGTAAGTGCGCAATATACACATAGCTAAATTCAATTTCTGGCCGGGCTTTTCTGTTGCGTTTAAAAGCCGGAGCGCCTGAGCTCATATTAAAGCGACGCTGGTATATCATTGCATGGCGGATGGTATAGGCCGATATTCGACGATACAATGCGAGGCGTTGTGGCTTATTGGTATCGTAGCCAAAAATTGGGCAAGTCATATCATTATCAATTTCTACAATGCCTAACGTAGCCAGCATCTCTTCTTGATAAAACAGTCCCACTAAATGTACTAATTTGTTCTGGCTCGCCTGTTTTAAATATTGGCTTGAAAACTGGATGTTATTGAGACTGTATTTATCAAGGTAAAGCATGTCATATAACTCTTTGGCACGCTGAAACTCTTCATCAGTGGTCAGTGGCCTAAACTGCCAATCTTTATCATTAAGCAGTTTGAAGTCTTTCGTTAAATCTCGGTTGAAGCTGAACGCTTGCCAATCATCAAGTAAATACACTTGTCGTGTTACCAAGCTTTGCCATTTTGGCTGCTTCAATCGCTGAATTAAGTGTGAATGCTGACGCTGGTTGAGGGATCGAAGCACCAAGGGAAAGGTGGGGTATTGATCGAGTGCGACGCGACGCAGTTCATCGAGATTTAAGGCTGCCCATTGTTCGCTATACATATTGGTGGACAAGCACTGATTGTTGAGCGTTTGGACTTGATCCAATCCAGCCAATGATAAGATTGGTTTAGTCATATTAATAAGTAACTTACATACCCATCGAACAGCCACATTTTTGACTTTGTGAAGCTCTTCTTCGGCGTAGCCACTAAGTAGTGTCATAGGGGACACGGCATAACAGTTGTTTGGTATTTTTGGTGTTACGGAGTAGGGAATGGCAACATCATCGATATAGTAGCAACCAAAGCTTGCTGTGCATTCATCAATGGGATTCGACTGCATAAGAGTGATAAAGGTTTTATGCCATTCTTGAGAGGAAAGTGTCATGAGTTCAATGCCTCTCCATTCCACTCAATATCAACGGTAGAAGCGTTGCTCC
This sequence comes from Vibrio sp. 1401, assembly GCF_033340295.1. NCBI lineage: Bacteria > Pseudomonadati > Pseudomonadota > Gammaproteobacteria > Vibrionales > Vibrionaceae > Vibrio > Vibrio sp. 1401. The sequence goes on along the minus strand of NZ_JAWOWF010000036.1, from coordinate 10,125 downwards.
ACTTCGTCTTGTTCTGCCTAGCTAACCGGAGTAATTCAAACACACTCCGGATTTGGCTCCCTACCGGCAAGTTATGCTGTTGCATTACATTCACTCCAGACCACCAATCTTGCCAAGTTCGAGCCTTGAACAGGGATAACCCTCCTTCAGCGATGAGTGTTATTGGCCCTAAATGATGCAGTCGCTGTTTGGAAGGGGCAGTAAATGCCATATTAGGGAGCAGTTGACTGCATCTAGACGAGAGTAGGTGCAAACCACTGGTGGCTCTTGGGTTACATTCAATCACGTAGAGTTCATCTTGTGATTTGATGAAGTCAAACGACACTTGCCCATGATAAGTATGACGTTTACCAAAAGTTGCGATAAATCTATCTAGTCGTTCGCACGAGATCGGCTGAAAAGCACTGGCGGCCGAGCTGTTTACACAGTATTTCGGTACATAAGCTTGGTGTGCTTTAAGTTCACCATGTTCAAAAATGGCATAGTTACACACCGGAGTCCCTTGGATTTTTTGTTGCTGAACCCAAGGGAAAAGGGGCGATATCGTGGCGGCAGAAATAGACTGAGTCGTCACATCTCTTATGACTTGCCCGCCAAACCGAGAGTAAACGGGCTTTAGAACGGTCCTCTTATTAATTTCAATCTCACTTTTATCAGCGACCAAACGAGTTTTTGGAAGTGTGATTTCTGGCAAACCCTGAAGCTGTTCAAAGACGGTCAACTTGTTGTGCAGGGCATTGAGTAGTCCCACATTGGGCAGAAAAAAATCTACTTCTGGGCATTGTTTGGCAACATGAGCCAAGTAATAAACTTCTTCACAAGTGGGTATCACTATATCAATACGCATCTGAGTAATGATTTTTAGGATCTGCTGTTGATAGGTGGGAAACGCAAATCGAGGTGAAGCGGTGGGTATATAAGACTCGATACCTCGCAAAAACGATCCCAGAGGCTTTTTTAGCGAATCGGTGAGAATTACTTCATGCCCATGATGCATACACATGGTTGCCCACTCTAGTGCAACTGGTGCTCGGGCTCCGGTGATTAAGACCCGCATATGTTCACCACACGTCGTTGTTTATTCATTGGCGTCCAAATAGGCGCAGGGCGGTAACTAAATCTGACAGGATCAAGCCGCAATTGGTCAAACAACTTTATCAAGGCTTGGTGTATAACCCGATGGTGGTGAACATCCGCTTCAATTTGAATGGCTTGTGACCCTGTTTGGGTGATTCGGTAATCCACGCGACCTTTGGCAGATAGTGTTATAGCGCGGTAGATGAGATCTGGTAACACCGTAACTGGGACGTGGTTTGCGTTTAGCGTGAGGCGATCACCACATCGTCCGGCAATCGCGCCAAGAGGTTCAAATACGCCATTATCCTGTTTATTCTCAATAATATCGTCGAGCTGATAACGAATAATGGGCTGAGTTTTACGACGAAAATCGGTGATAATTGGGCTGTAATGAGTACGTTCGGTATTCAGCCAATGTTTTTCGATGTAAATAACATCCTGATTCCAGCGCATTTGTCCATGCTGATCAGTACATGCAAGAAAACCTTCGGTACATTGATAGACTTCATGGAGTTCGCTGTCGAACCGTTGAGAAATAAAGTGACGGTCACTCTCAGTTAGGACTTCTGCACCAGAAATGATCCGCTGTGGTTGAATTTCGGGTTGACCAAATTGACCGCTGAACTGGGCGCAGAGCTGAAGAGCTTGCGCACTACCAACTAAAAGCGTGGGTTGGAACTCATCTAGCTCTTTTATCCATTCTTGGTAAGGTTTAGTTAAATCCGCATAAAAGAATGTGACAGGGCCTTTCGCGACGGATTTATACAGTGGGCTGTTGGCGCGCAAGGCTAGCGCAATTCGGTGCTTTTGCCATAGGTTGGGCAACAGGCGAGCCAATATATTGCCAGCCCACAGTTGCGTTTCCTGTTTGTCAGCAAGAAACAACCCGCGTATGCCTGATGTGCCCGAAGAAAGCCCAACAGTAACATCGCCAACTTTCGAAGCGGCGAAGTTGCGTGACTGTTCTGCTTCGAGTGCTTGTTGCATTAGCTGTTCAGCATCTAAGCCTTTCGTATTCAACTCTGAAAGGTTCTCCATCATGGTTTGCTTATTCATGATAGGGAAATCACTGAGTGGTGCACCTTGAAGTGAGCGGTAATACGGTGAATGACGGCATACCCAATCCAAGTGTTGCGTTAAGTGTTGTTGCTGCCATGTTTCGACTTGTTCCCTTGAGCCGAAGGGGCGGTAGCGGGTTCGCCAGAATTCTGAGATAAGCGTTCTCACTTCATCCATCCTTCTTTGATTAGCTGCTGGATAGTTTCCTGACAATGTGAAGGCACGAAGCGAACAAAGTGGTGGGTTTGTTGGTAGCAACTTCTCAACTCGGAGAGGGTGTTTTTATAGGCTTTTGTATCATCGCAAAGCATGTTCGCCAGCCAATGTTGATCGATATTTTCACTCAAGCTCTCGATTAACCAGCATGCATCGGCGAGTAAGAACAGCCAACTTTGGTCTCTTTTAACTAGCAAGCCCACTTGACCCGCAGCATGGCCTGGCAAGCTAACCATATAAATGAATCCGTCGTCGAACATGTCTTTACAGAGCAAATTAACACCTTGGCACTGAGGAATAATTTGGCTGATTGGTACGGAAAAGTCACTATGAATGAATAAGTTAGATTCAAGTTGTGGAGGAAGTAGAGCTTTTAGGTATCCTTTTCTTACGCCTCCAATTCGACCACTCTTAGTAATTGCATCCACCCCTTTTTGTTGGCAATGCAATTGAGAGTGGGAAAACTCAGACACGGCAGCAATGTGATCAGCATGGAAGTGGGAGAGTACTAAGTGTTCAATATCATGAGGTTTGAGACTTTCTTTTGCTAACTGCGCAACAATTCCGTGTTCTTTGTTATAGCGACAAGGTGTTGTCCAAGCATAAAAACGTTCAGGGAAGGGACGAGTCGCGCTAAAAAAATGCTCGTGATATCCCGTGTCAAACAGGATGTTGCCTTGTGTTGGGTGCTGAATTAACGCAACGGCTGCCGGAAATGCTCTAGGCTTGATACCAGAACCTGGTTTGACAACAAAGCCTGGGTGTACGCAGTGTCCAACCTCAAAGATTTTTATTTTTAGACCAGTTTGCATACTGCTGTATTCCTTCTTGAATTGAAAAAAGCGGTTGGTAATTCAGTGTTTGTTTCGCCTTGCTGATATCCAGAGTTTGATGATAGTTAAACAATCCTGCGCTGTATGAGGTGAGCCTTGGTTCTGGCTGATGTGGTAAGTGCCTTCGTATTTGCTCACTGAGCTTTAATAATGGTGATACAACGCCATATGGTAATGATTGTAACGTTACTTTTAGGTTTAACCCCTCACATAAAGCTTGCAGAACAGTCTCAATTGGCATTGGTTCGTTGTTGGAAATGTTGAACACATCACCATGCTGAAGTCGGTCTGCCTGAGTGCAAGCGAGCATCGCTGCATGGGCAACGTTATCGACATAAGTCAGATCAACCACAGGATTTCTACCCGATGGCAGAAGCAGAGTGTTGTTTTTTATCGCCTTAAGCACTCTTGGGATAATAGCGCGATCATTGGGTCCAAAAATGCCACGCGGTCTTAAAATGATCGCTTTGCTTTGGCCTTTTACGGCTTCAATTTCCGATAGGTATTTTGTGTGTGCGTAATCATTACACCAGTATGAAGCTATGGCGTCGGTTTCTCGAATATTCCAACGGTCTTGATGGTCAAAGTAGACGCTGGTGGAGGAAATATGGATAAAACGCGAGATTTGATAGGTATTAGCCGCATTGACGAGGTTTTTGGTGGCATCTACATTGGCTTGATAAAACGCCTGCCACTTTCCCCATGGGCTTGAGAGAGCGGCACAATGGATGATTGCATCCATACCTTGGCATACCGCATGAACTGCTGAGTGGTCTCTTAAATCGACTATATGTGGGATAACATCGAATTGCTCGGCGAGTTGTTTAGCGATGACTGTATTTCGTGCTATAAAATGCAGTTCATGCTGCTGGTGAAACATTCTCAGAATTGCGCTACCCAACATCCCGCTGCCACCAGTGACCAATATCTTCATAGTTTTAGCACTCCCATCCCTAGCGACAACCCTGCGGCGGTGCCAGCTAATAACACATGTTTTCCTGCGGTTTCTGGCTGATTACGCAGCCAGTGTAAGTTAATTGGGAGTGAGGCGGCGACTTGGTTTCCCAAAGTCGAAAAGTGATTAACGGTTTTCTCTGTTGGTAGCCCGGTGAGTGAAGGCAGTTTTTTTAATCCATGCGCGCTGGCTTGATGAGGAAGAAAATAATCAATATCGCCGAGTGTTACCGGAGAGGCGTCAAACCCTTTTTTTAGAAACGCTGGTAAGGCTTTACGCACATGTTTAAAGAGTGCTTTGCCCTCCATCTCAAACTGGCAACTTTTTAAATAGGCTTGATGCTCGGAGGTATGCGGATTGATATGACTACCTCCGCCCTTAATTTGACAAAATGAATACCCGGTATGATGCGTTTCAAAGTGACTGGTGAGCAATCCATCATCGTCGTGTTCTTCGAGCAAAAATGCGGCGGCACCGTCCGCGAATAAGGTTGCAACTTCTGGTTTGAGCGTAAAATTTCGATTCAGTGTGATGCCAGTGGCGAGTTCGCTGGTGACAATAAGAATCCGACGGTACCGTTTTGCTAAGAATAGACTCTGAGCAAGATCAAGCGCAGAGAGAAAGGATAAACAGGTGCTGTTCAAATCAAAGCTTTCTAGCCATGTTGGAGCGTCTAACGCGGCGAGAACCGCTGAGGCGTCGTAGGGTAGAGACTGGTGGTGTGTGCCGCTAGCGTAGATAAGAAGATCAACGGAGCTTAAGGTATGTGTGTTTCCTAAACACTGCTCTATTGCCTGCATTGCCATGTAAATAGCGGTCTCTTTTGTATTGGCTACATGACGATATTCAACGTCGAATTTATTTCGGCAGGTCCCTGGCGCTAATTTTAGGAAGCGATCCATCTCTCGATCAGACCATTGATTCGTTGGCAGGTAGCTTCCACTGGAAACGATGTTAAAGCCCATTATTCTCTATACACTTATTAAAAACGTCGTTCAAAATAAACCACGTTGCATATTGAAGCTATGGCGAGCAAGATGAAAAATAAACAGAACAAAACAAATGGGAGTAAGAGCACGCTTTGGGTGCAATGCTGAGAATGAATTTTCAGGAATGAGCCAGGCTTTTATTTGCTGGCTCAATTTGAATAGAGTGAGGGTTACTTCTTAAATTTCGCCAAAATACGATCCAAATGGTTTGCAAATTCGCGTCGATCGGTTTGAGAAAGCGCGGCGGGCCCACCTGTCTGAATTCCGCTTGAACGCATGGTTTCCATAAAGTCGCGGATATTTAGGCGAGCTTTGATGGTGTCTTTTGTATAGAGCTCGCCACGAGAACTGAGGGCTTGAGCGCCTTTAGAGATAACCTCATCTGCAAGCGGAATATCTGACGTGATCACCAAATCGTTGGCTTCCACACGCTTGACGATTTCGTTGTCTGCGATGTCAAATCCCGCAGGGACTTGTAGCGAGTGGATGTTGTCTCTTTTCGGCACAGGGACAACGTGGTTAGCGACAAACGTACATTCAATCCCCGTACGCTCGGCGGCACGCACAATGGTTTCGCGAATAACTTTCGGACACGCGTCTGCATCTACCCATAACTTCATGATGACTTCTCACTGAGTTTCGCTTCTAACTCTTCAATACGAATGGCTAGCATTGTTACGGCGCGTTCTAGGGCTTCAAGACGATCATTATCGGTGTGGTGTTGTGCTGCGATTTCAACCTTGGGTACGCGTTGAGCACTCTTCCAACTTTTTATTGCGGTGATTAATGCTGGCATTGGAACTGGCGTTTTCAAGCGTGCTTTCACTAACGCTACGGTTGGCTCTTTTCCTTGTTGTTGCAACTGTTCCATTGCCGCTTCTAATTCTTTAGTAACGTCTTGAGTTAACATTTTTAATCCTTAACAACGATATATCTATCATCATACGTTGAGTGCGCTAATTTGGCGAATGGCATTTTGGAGAGTGTAGTGTGAGAGATCTCTTACATAGGTTGTGAGAGAAAACGATTTCGTAAGCGGAAAAAGAGAAGCTGAAGAGCTTAAGTTTCTGATAAATAATGATTTAGCAACTTGTTAACCAATGTGAGAGCCAAATATTTATCTTGGATAGATTGTCTATTTTTGGAAAAGGCGTAAATTGAGAGTTGTCAGCAGGAAGCAGACATGGAACAGGAAAGCACCAAGGATTTGGTTATCGTCAGGAAGACGATTTGGTTGGTCAGGATGATTAATCAAGCATGGAGCGTAGGACATTGTAAGGATACGATCATCAATAGGATGTTGATGACTAAGGATAGACAATGGACCCCTCTAGGATTGAGGTTATGGACAGCATCAGGAAGATGCAAGGGACACCGCTCAAGGAACAAGTGACGTGTGCTAACGAGGAATGTTAGCAGTCAGGATGATAAGGACACCGCTAGGACGGCGACGTAAGGAATAAGCTGACGGAATCAGCCACTATTATGGATGATGCATGGAGCACTTTTAGTAGCCGGACTGCTGCGAGTAAGACCATGACCCCGATACTTATGTGTCGGGGTCTTTCTTATATAAAAACGATATCCAGTGTTCTCATTGAATTAAGCATCTCGATGTTATTTGGGGATATCAATATCACAAAATATATAAATTCCTAATAACACTTAATAAAAAACAACTCAGATCAATATCCTTTCCAACCTGTTGGTTTAACTTTCGGCTTCTCTACAAGGTGTTATGCCCGCAATCATTGAGCATGTTCAGCTCATCGAGTTTGTGATCTGCGGATAGATTAAGTTTGTTGTAATCAAGGAACAGATGTGGCCATAGTAACCAGAAGAATGCTTCTTCTACCCTACAATGAGTCGTTGCAACTAGAATTCGTCATGCTGAATTGCTGTGCGAAAAACCGTGCTGAATTGAATGGTCCGTATACAGTTGCGTCTGCCAAACAGATGTTTGAGAAAATACTGGATGATGAGAACATTTATAGTATGGCAGTGCTAGAGAGCACCAGTCGTGACTATATGGGGCACGTGTTTATTGCTAATCTCGATTCCGAACCTGAATTAGGGTTTATTTTTGATAAATCATATTGGGGTAAAGGGTTAGCAACAGAAGCACTAAAAGCATTTTTCCCCAAAGCGTGCCGTGAGTTGGGCTTGAATAAGGTGAAAGCTAACGTGAATAGCAATCATCAAGCTTCTATGGCGGTACTGAAAAAGCTGGGATTTGTTAAAACAAAAGAAAGTAAGGATATATATGGTCCTTACTTTGAAATGGAATTTACAAGCGATGCGGTGGTAGGTGAAAGTTCTGCGGCCTGAAACCGACCATGGTTAACTCTCCTTGGTAGCAATCGTCACCAAGAGATGAAAACTCAAATTGATACACCGTATGCCAACGCCAGACTCCGTCTGGCGTTTTTAGTTTATGGGCACCAAAGGCGATGCTGATTAATTGGAGATCCAATTGCTCACATTTACGCGTGATGGCCGCTTTTGCGAGTTCGGCTTGGCGACGCTGTTGCCAAAACAGGTAACAGAAAAAGCAGAGCCCTAAAATTGCTAAAAGATCACCAATCATTCCTGAACCTTTCTTAGCTTTTTGTTGCTTGTTGTAAGCTTACTAGCGCATTTGCTAGTTCCTCTGATGGGTTTGAATGCAGCAAAGGCAATAACACCATTCTTAACTCTGGCAGCATCACTAAATCGGCAAATAACTGATTAAATAGGGCTTGATTACCGGTTTGAGCTAAACGCAGCAAAAACTGTTCCGCTACCTTTTCATTGGCGAGTAAGTGCCAAGCGCGGCCCGCCACACCAATCAATACCTCCTGATGGCTTAAACGAGGGCTATGCAATATCGCATCTAATACTGGAGAGGCGACTTCTGTTGGTGCACCAGCAAGGGCTCGGATAAGTGCTGAAAGTAGGAAGAGATCAGGTTCGCTACTTGCGATTTCTTGCTGTGCCTTTTCTGCGATACGTTCTGCTAAACGCTCTTGTAGCTCTACATGCTCAAGCGCACCTAATAGGGCATAAAGTGGCTCATTTGGTAGGTGGTTCAACGCTTTGCGTATCATTACTCCGTTTTGCTCTTTGTCCAGGCGAGCGGCTATGTCTGTGATACCTTGCAGACCTACAGTTTGCCAATTATCCCAGCCTAAACCTCCAGAGAAGTAATGCTGGGTATGCTCGTAATATTGGCTGGTAGGAAGATTGAGGTTTGCGCGGACCTGGCTATGAAACACGGCCATTTTATCTTCGGAAGGTTTGAAAGTGTATGGGTTGTTAGACAGCTTTTGCTGTTGCTCTTCAGTGATATCATCATTGAGGCGTGTTCCCATAGCCTCCACTACGTATTTAATGAAATTGCCGATATCCGCTTGCTTTAACAAACCGCGCTCGTCCAATTCAAACTTTAGAAACCAAATCCAAGGTTGCTTTTGTTCATTCCAATAAGCGATGGCAAGGTGTGCTTTACGCTGCATTGGGAATGGGTACGGTGCTTGACCTTTTTCTACATCGGCAAACTCTTTCTTAGCGATGGTTTTGATACGACGACCAAGATCGAAGATTTGATAATCACAGCGGCTGTTGTTCAACAGTTGAGTGAGGGTTTGAATGTTTTCCATTAAATACGACGTCCTAACGTTCTTTTCACAAGAAATGGTATCATTCTCGGCTAATTCAAGGTTCGAGATAGAATTAATGGTAACAAATACTCAATTGGTCGACTTACTTCACCAACTTGAAGCGCAGCTTAGAGAGCATAACTTATGGCAATATACTATGCCTTCAGAGCAAGCCTTACAAAGTGCGGAGCCATTTGCGATTGATACGTTGCATCCTCATGAGTGGTTGCAGTGGATTTTTATAGCCAGAATGCACGCACTAGTGGAAAACAATCAACCACTGCCAAGAGGGTTTTCTCTCGAGCCCTATTTTTCTGAAGCGTGGAAGCAGGAACCGCAGTTCGCAGAGCTGCTTGTTACAATCCGAACCATTGACGAACTGTGTAAGTAAACTAATGCTAGAACAAAAAATAGCGCGATCTTCAGAACCAGTTGAGCTGGAGATCGTTTATCAGGATGAATATTTTGTAGCGGTCAACAAGCCTGCAGGCATGTTAGTGCATCGCAGTTGGTTAGATAAACACGAAACTCAGTTTGTCATGCAAACTTTGCGCGACCAAATTGGTCAGCATGTGTTCCCATTACATCGTCTGGATCGTCCAACATCTGGTGTGCTCGTGTTTGCGTTGTCGAGTGAAGTCGCATCACAAGTCATGCCGATGTTTGCTGAACATAAAATGGAAAAGACATACCACGCAATAGTACGCGGTTGGATTGAGGAAGAGGGCGTTTTGGATTACGCGCTCAAAGTCGAGTTAGACAAGATTGCGGATAAGTTCGCTTCACAAGAAAAAGAGGCGCAAGAAGCGGTGACGGAATATAAGCCGTTGGCTAAAGTGGAGGTTCCCTATTCGACGGGTAAATTTCCTACAACGCGTTATTGCTTAGTTGAGATGAAACCTAAAACGGGGCGTAAGCACCAACTTCGTCGTCATATGGCACATCTACGCCATCCGATCGTGGGTGATACAACGCACGGGGATGGAAAGCACAACAAGCTGTATCGCACAGAGTTTGAATCTCATCGTCTGCTACTGCATGCTTCAGAGTTACGGTTCGTCCATCCATTTACCGATCAAGAGATTGTCATGACGGCCAATCTTGATGAAACTTGGCAGCAATTGTTCACTCGATTTGAGTGGGATGAATCGATGATTAACAGATAATCGGTGCAGTTAGATCTAGATAATGATTGGGTACAAATAAAAAGGGTTAGCATCAATGCTAACCCTTTTTTAAAATTTTGTGCCGTCCTAAATAAGGTTGACACTTTCCCCCAAAAAAATTGGAGAGTGTTATGAAATCAACAACTAAAAGAACTCAGCGCGATTACTCCCTCGCTTTTAAACTCACTGTAG